>JAJYDP010000293.1 GCA_021777365.1 Chloroflexota bacterium
GACCGCCTGGCCGCCGAGCCGGCACCCGCGCGGCCCCTCGACCGGCTGCGCGTGCTCTACGTCTCGCCCCAGAAGGCGCTCGTGCACGACGTCGAGCGCAACCTGCGCGCGCCGCTGGCGGGGATCCGGCTGAACGCCGGGGCGCGCGGCGGGACGGCCCCCGACATCCGGGTCGCGATGCGCACCGGCGACACGCCCGCGGAGGAGCGCCGGTCGTTCGGCCGGCGCCCCCCGGACATCCTGGTCACCACGCCGGAGTCGCTCTACCTGCTGCTCACCTCGGCGGCACGGGAGGCGCTGCGCCCGATTCGCTGGGTGATCGTGGACGAGATCCATGCCCTGGCGGGCACCAAGCGGGGCGCGCACCTCGCCCTCTCGCTCGAGCGGCTCGAGTCCCTGGCCGCGCGCCCGCCGCAGCGCATCGGACTGTCCGCCACGCAGCGCCCGCTGTCCACCGTGGCGGCGTTCCTCGGCGGACGCGAGGAAGCCTCCGCGCGGCCGGAGGAGCGACCGCCGGACGCGTCGATGCCGGCGAGCCTGCGCGCGCCGCGGCCGGCCGTCGAGGCGGCCCCGGCACCGCCCCGGCCGGTCACCATCGTGGATGCCGGCGTTCGCAAGGCGCTCGACCTCCGGGTGGTGGTCCCCGTCGAGGACATGTCGCGCCTGGGTGAGCCGATTCCGCTGGCCGAGGCCACGGGAGGGCCGGCCGCCGGCCCCACCGAGCGCTTCAGCATCTGGCCGGCGATCCACCCGCGCATCCTGGAGCTGATCCGCGCCTCCCGCAGCACGATCGTCTTCGTCAACAGCCGGGGACTCGCCGAGCGGCTCGCGCAGCGGATCAACGAGCTGGCGGGCGAGGAGCTGGTGCGCGCCCACCACGGGTCGCTCGCCCGGGAGCAGCGGCTCCGGGTGGAGGAGGCGCTCAAGGAGGGGCGCCTGGCGGGGATCGTGGCGACCAGCTCGCTCGAGCTCGGGATCGACATGGGGTCGGTGGACCTGGTGATCCAGGTGGAATCGCCGGGATCGGTGGCGCGGGGCCTCCAGCGCATCGGGCGGGCCGGGCACCGCGTCGACGAGCCGTCCCGCGGCGTGATCTTCCCCAAGTATCGGGGGGATCTCCTGGAGTGCGCCGTGGTGACGCGCGCCATGCACGAAGGTGCGATCGAGTCGACCGTCGTGCCCCGCAACCCGCTCGACGTGCTGGCCCAGCAGCTCGTCGCGATGGCCGTGGAGCGCACCTGGCCGGTGGCCGACCTGTACCGGCTCGTGCGCCGGGCGGAGAACTTCGCCACGCTCGGGTGGGCGGCATTCGAGAGCGTGCTGGAGATGCTGGCGGGCGCGTATCCATCCGACGAGTTCGCCGAGCTGCGCCCGCGCGTGGTCTGGGACCGGATCGCGGGAACGGTCCGGGCCCGCAGCGAGAGCCGCACCGTGGCCGTCGTCTCCGGGGGCACCATCCCGGACCGCGGGCTCTTCGGCGTCTTCCTCGACGAGGGCGGGGGCCCGCGCCGCGTCGGCGAGCTCGACGAGGAGATGGTGTTCGAGACCCGGGAGGGCGAGGTGATCCTGCTCGGGGCGAGCGCGTGGCGCGTCACCCGGATCACCCCGGACCGGGTGCTGGTGGAACCCGCGCCCGGACAACCGGGCAGGGTCCCGTTCTGGAAGGGCGACGGGCCGGGGCGTCCCGTGGAGCTGGGCCGGGAGCTGGGGGCCTTCACGCGCCGGCTGCAGGCCGAGGCGAGGGCGAGCCGCGGACGGGCGCGAACGGTCGAGCGGCTGGCAGCGGAGCACGACCTGGACCGGCTGGCGGGTGAGAACCTGCTGTGCTATCTCGACGACCAGGCCGCCGCCTCGGTCGTGCCCACCGACCGGACCGTGGTCGTGGAGCGGTTCCGGGACGAGCTGGGCGACTGGCGGGTCTGCCTGCTGAGCCCGTTCGGCGGGCGGGTCCACGCGCCCTGGGCGCTGGCCATCGAGGCGCGCCTGCGCGACGCCCTGGGCGTCGAAGTCCGGGCACTCTGGTCCGACGACGGCATCGTGCTGCGGATCCCGGCCAGGGAGGGCGACGCGGGCGCGACGGAGGGAGACGCCTGGGCCCGGGACGGGCTGCTCGACCGGGCGTGCTTCGGGCCGCCCGGCGAGATCGAGGAGGCCGTCGTGGCGGCGCTCGGATCGTCGGCACTCTTCGCCGCGCGGTTCCGCGAGAACGCGGCGCGAGCCCTGCTGCTTCCCCGCGTCCGGGCGGGCAGGCGACGGCCACTCTGGCAGATGCGCCAGCGTGCGGCGCAGCTCCTGCAGGTGGCGTCGCGCTACGGGTCGTTCCCCGTGGTGCTGGAGACGTACCGGGAGTGCCTGCAGGACGTCTTCGACCTTCCGGCGCTCCGGGAGCTGCTGGCGAGCATCGAACGACGCGAGGTGGCGATCCGGCACGTCGAGACGGCCCGGCCGTCGCCGTTCGCCGGATCGCTCCTCTTCGGGTACGTGGCGGCCTTCATGTACGAGGGCGACGCGCCGCTGGTCGACCGGCGGGCCCAGGCGCTGGCGCTGGACCGCGACCTGCTCCGCGAGCTGCTCGGCGCCGAGGAGCTGCGCGAACTGCTGGACCGGGAGGCGCTGGGCGAGCTGGAGCTGGAGCTGCAGGGTCTCGCCGGCGATCGCGCCCCGCGCTCTGCCGACCAGCTGCACGACACGCTGCGCCGGCTGGGGGACCTGTCCGACACCGAGCTGGCGGCGAGGATCCCTGGCGACGATGCCGGGGCACGGTCTCGAACCGCCGGGGCATGGATCCGCGAGCTGGAGTCCGGCCGGAGGGTGGTCCGTGTTCGCGTCGCCGGTGAGCCGCGCTGGATCGTGGCCGAGGACGCCGGCCGGTATCGGGACGGGCTCGGCGTGGCACCACCTCCGGGCGTGTCGGCCGCGCACCTGGCGCCCGTCCCCGGTGCCCTGCAGGACCTCCTCCGCCGCTGGGCCCGCACCCACGGACCGTTCACGTCGGACGAGCCGGCCGACCGCTGGGGCGTCCCGCCCCTGACCGTCGAACGGGCGCTGGAGGATCTGCTGGCGCGAGGCGACATCCTGCGCGGCGAGTTCCGGCCCGGCGGCGCCGATCGCGAGTGGTGCGACCCGGACGTGCTGCGGGCGCTGCGGCGCCGCTCGCTGGCGCGGCTGCGGCGCGAGGTCGAGCCGGTGGAGCCGGCCGCACTGGCCCGGTTCCTGCGCGGGTGGCAGGGCGTCGGCCATCGCGGCACGGGGGGGCCCGAGCGGCTCGCGGAGGTCGTGGCCCAGCTCGAAGGGGTGCCGCTCCCGGCGAGCGTGCTGGAGCGGGACGTCCTGCCGCTGCGGGTCCCCGGTTACGCGCCGCGGCTCCTGGACGACCTCGGCGCGGCGGGCGAGGTGGCCTGGGTGGGCTGCGGTCGCCTCGGGGCGGATGACGGCCGGATCGCACTGTACCGGCCCGGCCGGCTGCCGCTCCTGCTGCCCGCTTCGCAGGCCGGGGAGCTCCCCACGGAGCGCGCCTCGATCCATGCGGCCCTGGAATCGCGCCTGTCACTGCGGGGCGCCTCCTTCTACCGGGATCTGCTCGCGGCGGTCCATGCCGCGGCCAGGGAGACGGGCGAGACGCCGCCGCCGGAGCGGGACGTCCTGGATGCCCTCTGGGATCTCGCCTGGGCGGGCCGCATCACCAACGACACCTTCGCGCCGCTGCGGGCGCTGCGCTGGCGCCGTCCCCCGGGGGGAGGGGCGCGACGCGGGCTCCATGCGGTGCCGCCGGAGGCTGCAGGGCGCTGGTCCCTCGTCGAACCGGCGGAGGGCGGCGACGGCACGCGGCCGTCGCCCACGGAGCGGGTCCACGCGCTGGCCCTGTCCCTGCTGGAGCGGCACGGCGTCCTGACGCGTGATGCGGTTGCGGCAGAGGACGTCGCCGGCGGGTTCGCGGCCGTCTACCCGGTGCTGCGAGAGCTCGAGGAGCGCGGGCGTGTCCGGCGGGGGTACTTCGTGGAGCACCTGGGCGGTGCCCAGTTCGCGCTCCCGGGTGCGGTCGAGCGGCTGCGGGCCGAGCGCCGGCCTGCCGGGGGCGAGCCCGACCCGGCGGCGGTCCTGGTCCTGGCCGCGGTCGACCCGGCACAGCCGTACGGAGCGGTGCTGCCGTGGCCGGCCGCCGCCGGGGAGGCGGCACACGGCCCGGCCCGCGTCGCCGGCGCGTACGTGGTGCTGCTGGACGGGGAACCCGCCGCGTACCTGGAGCGGGGCGGGCGATCCCTGCGGACGCTGCCCGGCTGGGAGGCCCCGGGGGCGGGCGTCGCGGCCCTGCAGGTGCTGGGCGGCCTGGTGGCGGAGGGCCGCCTGCGGTCGCTCGCGATCGCGCGGGTGAACGGGGCGGATCCCGGTTCGTCGCCGCATCGGCCCGTCTTCGAGGCGGCGGGCTTCCGGCCCGGGTACCGCGGCTGGCAGCCCGCGGTGCCGCCGCAGAGCGAGGCGCCGTCCCGGACCGCGGTGCCATCCCGGACCGCGGCGCCGGCCCGGCCGGACTGAGCGGTCCCGTGCCCGAGGGCGACACGCTCGCAAGGACCGCCGCGGTGCTGCGCGCAGTGCTGGAAGGACGGACGATCACCGCCGCCCGCGGTCGCCCGGGCGGTGCGCCGGTCGAACGGATGACGGGCCGGATGGTGGTGAGCGTCGAGGCGCACGGGAAGCACCTCCTGATCGGCACGCGCGACGGGCTGACCCTGCACACGCACCTCGCGATGCACGGCTCGTGGCACCGCTACCGCACGGGCGAGCCCTGGCGCCGCAGCCCGGGCTCGGCGGTTGCCGTGCTGGAGGTCCCCGGGGCGGTCGCCGTCTGCTTCTCCGCACCGACCGTCGAGGTGCTGGAAACCCGCGCCCTGGCGATCCACCCGGTGCTGTCCCGGCTCGGCCCCGATCTCCTGCGCGATGCATTCGACGCGGACCGCGCGCTGCACCGGCTGCGCGACCCGGAGCGGTCGACGATGGCGGTGGGCGATGCGCTGCTGGACCAGGGTGCGGTGGCCGGGATCGGGAACGTCTACCGGAGCGAGGTCTGCTTCCTGGAGGCCGTCGACCCGTTCTCGCCGGTGGGCTCGCTCGACGATGCGACGCTGCGGCGGCTGCTGGAGCGAAGCCGCGACCTCATGCGGGCCAACGTGGGCGGCCCGTTGCGCACCACCGTGCCCGGGCCCCTCGACGGCTGGCCCGGATCGGCCGCGGGGCGGTCGCGAGGGGAGCGACTCTGGGTCTACGGCCGCACCGGGCGGCCCTGCCGGCGCTGCGGGGCGCTGGTCCGGAGCGGCGTCTCCGGGCCGCTGGCCCGCCGGGTCTACTGGTGCCCGGGCTGCCAGGCCGGCATGCCGGGCACGGCCATGGGATGACCACACCCGGGGGAGGAGGGAGGCGACGCGGGCAGGCCCGGTCGATGGGGCGATCCGCGCCGCGGTCCGGGCCCGTCAGGCCAGCCCGAAGTAGCGCCGCAGCCGGTCGCCGATCCCGCGGCGCGCCTGCCGCGCGGCCTCTGGATCGTGGCGGAGCGCCTCCCAGGTCGCGGCGACGTGGGCTCGCACGGCCCGCACGGCCCCGGGCAGCTCGCGACGGTTGGCCCACCAGAGCGGATGCTCGTGACGCCACAGCCACGGCACCGCGGCCCAGAAGATCAGCACGTAGTCCAGGCGCAGCGGCCGCGGGAAGTTCAGCGCGGTGTTGATCTGCACCAGCGTCTCCGGCCAGGTCGCGAGCGCCAGCAGGATGGCCAGCGCGCCGCCGACCAGCGCCCACAGCCGGGCACGCGGGGGCAGGAAGACGAAGAGGACCGCCGGGAACCACTTCATGCTGGCGGCGAGCGCCCAGAGTGCCCCGCCGACGCGCGGCCCGGTGAACTGCGCGAGCCAGATCGCCAGGGCCAGCAGCAGGGTGACGTTGCCCGTGTCGAAGGTGGCGGCGAGCGGCAGCAGCATGACGAGGAAGACGACCGCGGTCGCCAGCGGATGGCGCCGGTACGCCCACTCCGCCGACCAGAGGAAGAGGAGGATGTTGGCGCCGCGCCAGACGACCCACGCGACGTTCCACGGGAGGAGCGCCCACGGCAGGAAGAGCGGGAGCATCCAGGGCGCGTAGACGTACGGCAGGAAGACACCGCCGGGATGGTAGGGATCGCCGCCGGCCAGCCAGATCCGCACGCCGGCCCAGTAGGCGCGCGCGTCGGCGCCGGCGAGCTCGCCGCGGGCGATCAGGAAGGTCGCGAGCAACCCGCCGGCGATCCCGATCAGTGCGATCGCCAGCAGGCGCCGGGGGTCGCGGAGGCGGGACAGTTCGCGGCGGAAGGCGCGGCCGTACACGCCGGCCCGGCGACGGGTAGGCCGGGCCAGCCGGTCGGCCAGGGAGCGCTCGGTGCTGGCGATCACGTCGGTCTCCGCTGCT
>JAJYDP010000294.1 GCA_021777365.1 Chloroflexota bacterium
ACGGCTAGCTCCACTCCTGGGGGTGCTCGGCCCGGTCCTGCTCCGCAGCCCGGTTGATGTTGGCGAGGACCTGGGCAACCGAGGTGCCGTCCGCCTCCGCCATCCGCTTGAGATCCTCGACCACGAGATGCGGATCCGCGTGGTCCGGATCCCCGTGGGCCACGCCACAGCCACAGTCCATGCACATGCCCGATCCTCCCGCTGCGAACGCCAACGGCCCGACCATGCCACACGACCTCCCACCTGTCGGTGTGCCAGCCGACCGATGGCGGGCGGGCAGCCCTGGAAGGCCGAGCCTGCCCGGTGGGCGCGGTCGGCTGGCGATCAGGCCGCGGCGACCGCGATGTCACGGCGGAGAGCGGCGGGGTGCGGATACCATGCAGGGCAAGACTCGAGGGTGTGGAAGCCCGCCCCGCTTCACTGGACGTGGGGCCCGCGTGTTCGGACGGGTGCGGGCCGCGCGGGTGGCCGGTTCTCTCAACTCACAGGAGGGGCTGCACGTGCACCAGGATCACGTACCCGTGCGCATCGAGATCTACCACCATCGCCACGAGGACCACCCGGGGCTGGACATTCCACCGATCCCCGAGGACCTGTACCCGACGCGAGCGGCGGCGCTGCTGGGGCCGGATCTCGGCCACCGGCCCATCTGCGCGATCGTCGACGCGCTGCGGCCCGGCGAGACTGCCCGGGTCCGATCAGATCATGAGGTCAGTCCGCTCTGCCACGCGATCGACCATCACTGCATCGGGCGGGTGACCTGGGAGCTGGAACAGGCTGGGCCAGAGGTGTGGACGGTGCTGCTGCACCGGCGCTGACCGTCCAGCCGTTACCCGGCCCCCGACTCGCGCTGGGCGAGCCCGTCAATGCTGCTTGACGGATCGACCGCGCAGCGTCACGTGAGTTCGATGGCGTTGCGCAACGCACCGTCGTCGGGGCGGCCAAGGACATCGGCCGGTGCGGCGGAGAGACGCCGCGCTAGGGACGCGAGGAGCGCCTGGAGTGCCGCCTGCGCTGCCTCGGTCGCGGCTTCGTCGGCGACCGCGGCCAGCCAGCTTGCGCACCCGACAGCGCGACCAGGTGCCCCGAGCGCGCCGAGCAGGTCGAGGGCGATCTGCTGCTGGGCATCGCGCATGCGCCCGAGCGCCCGGACCCGGGGCACGCGTGCCCCGAGCTGCGCTGCCGCCGTGGCACGCCCCAACGGTTGCCCGCACTCGTGGCAGGGACACGCCGGCTCGCCGATCCGGTCGATCGGGCCGCGCGTCCCGTGCGCCGGATGGCGCCTCGCCCAGCGTTCGATCGTCTCCCCGCTCACGTACCACTTCTGCCCGATCCTGCGTCCGTTGCACTCGCCGTGCGCGAGGTGCCTCCGCAGCGTCGCCGGCGCGACCCCGACGTGCTCACAGGCGGCGGCGAGTGGCATCAGGCCGGTCAGCTGCAGGAACGCCTCATCCTCCTCGGCCTTGGCCGCCACGGGCGGCCGATGGGCCACCGGCCGTTTGGGCCGACCAGGCCACTTCGCCACCGTCTCGTCGGGAGCTGCATGTCCCACGTCTGTCACCTCCTCGCGCTCGCCGCCGGCGAGCGGCGCGCTGCGTCGTGCCTGCGTTGCGAGCATGGTGCCGCCAGCTGCCCCGGGGCGGCCGTGACTTCGCTCCGCACCGCCTCGGGGGGGGGCGCTCGTGGTGGCGCCGGGGCCTGGACCGAAGTCACCGCGCCGGCCGCCGGCGCACGCCCATGCTGTGGGCGAGCGAACGATCCGGATGGGACCACGACGCGGCCCGGCCCGGCGCTCGACAGGGCGCATACGCGCGAAGGAGCATGAAGATGGACCGACTTACGCAGCCGCTGCGCGATGAGCACGCCGGCCTGCGCCCGCAGGTGGACGCGCTGCGGGAGATCGCAGATCTCGCCGAGCAGCTGTCACCGAACGAGCTCGTGGCCCGCCTCGCCGCCGCGACCGCCTTCCTGCACCGCCATCTGCTGGTCCACGCACATGTCGAGGAAGTGGCGCTCTACCCGGTGGTCGAGTGGGCGATCGGAGGGACGGGCGCCACGGCCACGATGGCGCGTGACCACGCCGAGATCGCGCGCCTGGTGCGGCAGTTCGACGACGTCCGTTCGGTCGTTGGGCGGGGCCCGGTGCGCCCCGAGGAGCTGCGACGGCTGCGACAGGTCCTGTATGGGCTGCATGCCGTCATCGTCGTGCACTTCGCGAAGGAAGAGGAGATCTACCTGCCGCTGCTCGATGAGCGGCTCTCGCCGGACGCCGCAGCCCGGATGTTCGAGAACATGGAGGAGGAGGCCGCGAAGAAGGCTGCCGCCTGATTGCCTCCCCAGGGGTGCCCGCCGCCTGTCCGCGCGGGCATCTCGCGGTTGCCGGCGACGGCTGATGAGCGGGCCGCTGCCCAACCGCCGCGGCCAGGGCGTCAGAGGGTGACGCAGGGGCCCCGGGCACCATGTCGGAGCGTGGCCAACCGCTGGCGTGCCGGGGTCCCTGCGTCACGTTCTGCGAAGTCAGCGATGCCGCGCCGCCTCGGCCGGATCCGTCTGCCAGACGACAGAACCTCGCGATGAGCGGCCGTGGCGTCCACCTCGAGTGCCGCCGCGGCTCGGAAGGGGTAGCCTCGAGAGGGCGCAGCCGGAGCCGGAGGACGGGCCGCGACGCCGACCACGAGCTCCCAGGCGTCCGGGGACTGGCTCCTGATCACCTGGGGATGGGCCCTCGCGGTGTACGTGGCGGGCGGCGTGACCGGCGCGCCCTGTACTGGCTCGAAGCGCACGTACGCCACCCGGGCTGGCTCGCGTTCGCCCTGAACCGCCTGAGTGGGCTCATCTTGGTGGCCTATCTCACGGTGCACCTTGTGGTTCTCAGCCTGCTCGCTCGCGGGCCATCGGGCTGGGACTCGCACCTCGCGATCTTCGGCTCGCGCTCATTCTTGGTGGGCGACGTCCTCCTCATCGCGGCTGTGCTCTTTCGCGGGGTCAACGGGCTACGGGTCACGCTCCTGACCGTCACCACGGGAGGCGTCCCCTCGAACTCCACACGCAGCACCGCCTATTTCCTGGCGACCATCGTCAGCGCGGTGCTGACGATGGTCGCGGCTGGGCCATTCTCTCGCGCTGAGGCACACGAGGTGCCCGAGGTTCAGCGTCGCTTCGCCGGTCGGCCGACGAACTCGCCGCCAGGCGTGGTGCCGGGCACCGACCCCGGATCCCACTCGCCCGCGGGGGCAGGGGCGGCGCGCAGCCTCGCATGGCCGCTGCAGGCGCTCATCGGCGTGCTGCTCGTCGCGTTCGTGGGCGTTCACCTGGTGGCCCAGCACCTGCTCGCCCCTGGCGGCCTCCGCGACTTCACCACCGTGCTCGCCTATCTGCGTCAGCCGGTTCCCAGCTATCCGAGCTCGGATTGGTGGCGGTCGTGGCAGCGCACGCCGCCCTGGGTGCCCGGGCCGTGGTGATCGATGTCGTCGACGGTCATCGCGAGGTCACCGCGGTGATGCGGGCGCTCACCGCGCTGGTCGTGATCGTCTGAGCGTATGTGCTGTGGCTGACGCTGACGCTGGTGAGCTGGCGCTGACACCACAGGGGCACGCGGCCCGCGAGCGCAAGCCGGCGATGGGACAGGGCGGAGGTCCCCAGTCCAATGCGTCGCGGTCTCGGCTTGCCGGCGCGCCGCCGAGTCCCCCGTCAGCCCTTGTACGTGACGACCCGCCCGAACAGGCTCTTGGTGCCCCAGGTTCCCGAGCGCAGTGACTCTAGCTGCACGATCTGGCTGTGGTCCACGAAGAGATTGACTTCGGGCCCGTAGTTCCGCACGTACCAGGCGAACACGTCAGGGTCGGCGGCCTCGAACATGACGCGGTCCAGCCCGAGTGCTTCCACGAACCGGCCGGGGACCTCGGGGCGCCACGCTGCCACCTGTTCGGTGATCCCCTCTGACTCGATCATGATCATCGCGGCGCCGGCATCCAGGTGACGGCGCGCCAGCTGCAGCGCCCACTCAACGTCCCGGGTGCCCTCCGTCGCGAGTTCGTCGATCCGTGACGCACCGCCGGCCCCGAACTGGATCCCGACCTCAGGCTTGGCCTTCAGACCGTGCTGCTGCACCCGTTTGGTGAGGCGGACCAGGTCCTCGACGGGCACGGAGAGGAACCCGTTCGAGACCTCCACGATGTCGAAGCCCATCTGGGCGCACTCGTCGAGGTACCGCTCCACAAGCGCGGGACCTTCTGTCAGCACGTGTTCGATGAACCCGCCGGTCGACACGAGCACCTGGTGCCGGTGAGCGGTCTCGATGAGGTCGCTGACGGCGGTCTTCGGCATGAGGCTGAACGAGCCGCCCGCGAACTTCAGGATGTCCACGTAGCTGCCCATGGTTTCCAGCACGTCGGCAAGGTAGCGGGGTCCCATCGGTGTGTAGTACGGCCCGCGTATCTCGGTCAGCCCGCGCGAGCGCGGCTTGGCTTCCCGCTCGTTGAGCCGGATGAAGGGAAAGGCTCGCTCTTCCTCGGCCATGGTGCAGTCCTCCTCGCAGCCGCAATGGCGTGGCAGTCGCCATGGTGTGGCGGGCCCGCCGCGATTCCCCCGATCCTCCTCGCCGAGCGCCGTGTCAGCGCGCCTCGCGCAGCCGTCGCTCGATCGACTCGACGTCGCGAGTGAGCGCACCGGCAGCCGTGCCGCGGCGGTAGTCGAGCTTGACCTGCACGGTCACACGGGGCGCCTCCTCCGCGACCTTCTCGACGCAGGCCCGGATGACGGCCATCACGGCGTCCCAGTCGCCTTCGATGTTGGTGAACATGGCGTTGGTCTCGTTGGGGAGACCGCTCGATCGGACGATGCGCACGGCTTCCGCGACCAGCGCTCCGGTCGACTCTCCGGTTCCCAATGGCATGACGGCGAACGCGGCAAGCATGGTGACAACCTCGTCTGGGGACATCAGTTCTGGCGCGCGCTGCGGTGGCTTCGGGCCTGTGCTCCACCGACCCCTGGGCCGGAGGTGGCGGCCGCGGGCCCGAGCAGGGCGGTCAGCTCGGCCACGGTCCCGTGCTCAAGGTCGGCCACCGCGTGGGCGATGCGATCTCGACGCTCCGGGTCCAGCACGGAGCCGGCCAGCCGATCGAACTTGGCGCGCACTGCCGCCCAGTCGAGTGGCCGTGTCCGGTAGCCGACGTAGTCGTCCTTCTCGCACCGCAGGGTGCGGCCGTCGCTCAGGCGCGCGACGATCCGGCAAGGCTCCTCGGCGGGGAAGCGCCGGCTGAGCTCGGGGTCGGCGCGAACCGTGATCCGCTGGAGCAGCTGCTGGACGTCCGGCCGCCGGATCCGGTCGAGCAAGAACTGCTCTGGCATGACCTGGCCGTCGAGCAGCGCGACGGCCAGCAGGTAGGGGAGGGAATGATCGGCCTGCTCTTTGGTCCGGGCGGCATGGCGGTCCCCGGCTGTCCCGCCACCGATGATGTCGTAGGCGACGTCGAACGTGGAGAGCTCGAGGCGCGTGAGATCGGTGGCCCGCAGCCCGCTCTGCTCCCGGAGCTCGAGCACACCCTCGATCGCCGATTGGCTGTGGATCTCCGCGTTGAACCGCTTCAGGACGGTGGCTCGCACCCGCTCGAGGTCCTCCGTCGCCCAGTCGATCTCGAACGGGCCAGCGATGGATTGCATCAGACCACCGCTCCCCTCGAAGACTTCCGAGGGCCCGCTGATGCCCCGCTGCGCGAGCAACGTCGTCTGGACGGCACAACTCGCCATGAACGGGTAGGCGAGACCTTTCCAGTTGGACAGCTCGCCGGTTCGGGTGACCCGGAGGCCGTTCAGGGCGGTGCCGGCCAACGCAAGCGCGTGGCCAGTCTTCGCGCGATCCAGCCGGAGCGCCTTGGCCGCCCCGGCCGCGACGGCATAGGCCCCCTGCACCGTGTGGTCGAAGCCGCGGTCCCGCACCGGCGCGACGTCTGAGAGCCGGCACTGCACCTGGTAGGCGACCGCCAGGGCGGTCAGGAACTCGCGGCCCGTGCAACCCGCGTACTGGGCCACGGCGAGCACGGCCGCGACGTTGTCGCTCGGATGGCAGGTCTCGTGGGGGGCCAGGTAAGCGTCGTTGAAGTCCAGGTACCGGATGAGCGCGCCGTTGTAGAGCGCAGCACGATCGGGCGCCGACTTGCCGTGGTTCACGAGGCGACACCTGGCGATACCGCCCTGGTCCCGGACGTGCTCGAGGACGGCGTCCACCGGCGCGGCATCGAGCGCGCCGTACGCACAGGCGAGCGCGTCGAGGAGCCGGATCTCGAGCGCCTCCACGGCGAGACGTGACAGGCCCTCGAACGAGGCCCGCACAACGAAGGCAGCCAGGTCGGAGACGATGCTCGGCGGCTCTCCAGACGGCCGCTCGGGCACCGCGACCGGGTCAGCTGGCTCGCTCGAGGATGGCACCGGT
>JAJYDP010000295.1 GCA_021777365.1 Chloroflexota bacterium
CGTGGGGCTCCTGAGCGGTGGGTACGGCGCCGATGAGCTGACGCGGGCGGGGGCCTTCCGTGTCTACCGCGATCCGCAGGAGCTGCTCGACTCGCTCGACGAACTGGGGATACCGCTCCGCGGCTGAAGCCAGGCTGGGCTGTCCCCCCTGGGACATCGCGTGGCAATCGCGACCGAGGCCGACTGGTGGGCGGGCTTGGCCGCCAAACACGTGACGAGGGGTGGTGATCCGGTCCAGGCCCGCCTGTCCCAGCCGAGAGCACGAGTCCGGTTTGTCGGGTCGAGCCCACTTGAACCTCCGACCTCATCCACCCACCAACCCCGCCCGTGCCAGGGCCTCCGCCGCGCGGGCACCGAGGGTGCTGGTGGTCGCCCGGGCGTAGCGGCGGGTGACCTCCGTGCTGGAGTGCCCCAAGTAGCGGGAGACCTCGTCGAGCGGCATGCCGTGGTTGACGAGCAGGGTCGCGGTGGCGTGGCGGATGCGGTGCGCCCCGAAGGTGGCGAGGTTGCCCCCGCCGGCCCGATAGCGGCGCCGGAGCATCAACGAGAGCGAGTTGCGGGTGAGGGGCCCCGCACCCCGGTCGCGCCGGGCGGAGAGGAAGACGAAGCCCGGATCGACCACCGCCCCCAGGAGCGCCGGGCGCCCCCGCGCCAGGTACGCGGCGAGCGCGGCAGCGGTCTCCGGATGGAGCGCCACCTCCAGGGTCTTGCCCCCCTTGGCCCGGCGGAAGCGGATGACCCCCCGGGCGAAGTCGACCTCGTCCGTGCGCAGGAGGCGCACCGAGGAGTTGCGCGCCGCGGTGGTCTTCAGGAGCGAGACGATGGCCCGGTCGCGCAGCGCGAGCGGCCCCTCCCCCGCGCAGCCCCGCTCCAGGGCCGCCAGATCGTCGAGCGTGGCGGACTTGGGGGGCGTCTCCTCCGAGGGGAGGAGCGGGTTCAGGCCGGCCCGCCGGTGGGTGCGCCGGAAGGGGTTCACTGCCAGGACCCCCTCGTCGAGCAGCCACAGGCACAGCGCGCGCAGGGGCCGCATATAGGCGTTCACGCTGTTGAGCGACAGCGGCTCGCCGATGCCCGGGGCGAGCGCGCGCTCGCGTGCCGCGGGGTCCCCCTTCCAGACCCCCGTCAGCTTGGGCCGGCGCCGCAGCTCCGCCACGTAGGCCGCCAGGGTGAGGAAGTCGAGCGATGCGATGGTGGCGGGGCGCCCAGTGGCGCTGAGCCAGTCCGTGAAGCGCCGGTAGTCGGCCGCATGCTTCGCCTGGGTCAAGGGTCGCCAGCCCGCGCCATACAGCGCGGTGTAGGTCGCGATGAGGGGTGCCAGCGGTTGCGCTGGCGGCGCGACCGTGGCCCGGGGAGCCGGCCCGAGGTGCGGCCAGGGGGCGGGCGCCGTGGGGCGGAGTGACGAGGCATCGCGGCCCCCCGCCGGGCGGCGGCGTCGGCCTCGGCGCACGGGTGCGCGCCCCCGCTCGACCCACCCGGCCACGCCATCGACCATGCCGTTATACTACGTCAGAACGACAGCAGAAGCAACCGCTGCGTGATGGCTCGCCCCGGGACTGGAGGTGCTCGGCATGGTCCTCGATGACACCATCTTCCGCGCGCGGCTGCGGGAGCTCCTGGCCAGCTCGGGGCTCTCCCAGCGCGCCCTTTCGGCGGCGTTCGGGCGGGATCCGGGCTACGTCCAAGCGCTGCTCGATCCGACGCGTCCGTCGCGGGCGCGCCCTACGCCAGCGGACCTGCTGCGCTGCTCGGATGCCACGGGTATCTCATTCGTCGAACTGCTCGAGCGGTTGTGGGACGTGCCGCCCGAGCGCCTGGCCAGCGAGCTGGCTGGGCTCGGGCTGGCCGCTCCGTCGGACGCAGCCCTCCAGCACCTGAGCGAGGAGGAGCGGCGCAGCGTGGCCGACTACGCCGCCTTCCTGGCGGCTCGCCACGCACCGCGCGGGCGGCGCTCGCGCGCGGGTCAGGCGCCGCCGTCGGCCCCCGGCGGGGCGACGGGGGCATCGTAGGTGGCGGGGCCGGGCGTCCCGCAGTAGGGGCAGCGCCGTCCACTGGCCCAGCTGTAGCCGCGGCCGCAGCGACAGAACCACACCCCGTAGGCGAAGGCGATGATCCCCGGCACATCGAGATCCGAGCCGGCCAGCCCCAGCTCGGTGAAGGCCCACACCAGGGCGTCGAGCCGATCGTCGGGTCCACCGCTGCCCTCGGGGAGCGCCGCGCAGAGCTGGTCCTCCAAGGCGGGGTAGGCGCCCACGTGGTGCACCCGCCCCTGCTCGTAGAGGGCGGCGACCGGTTCCGCTCGGGTGCGCTTGCCGCGGCTCGCGTGCACCGCGCGATACGGGACGGATGGATCGACCGTGCGCAGCGTCGCCTCCACCATCTCCCCGCCGTTATTGGCTTCGGCGACGATGCGGTCGGCCCCGAAGCTCCGGTACGCCTCCACGGCGCGGCGGGCCCAGCCGTCGGGGCTGAACCGGCCGGAGAGGTCGGCGAGGAGATAGCCCTGCCCGTCGCTCCCCTTCCCCGCCACCACGATGCCGGTCTCGTCGGCGTCCTCGTCGCTGGTCACCGCGGGATCGAGCGCCACCACGATCCGCACGAGCTCGGGGGCCGCCGTCACCCGCAGCGCGTCGAGCGCATCACGGGACCAGAGGGCCCCCGGCACATCGCCGAGGAGCTCGGCATCGAGCTCCTGGCGTCCGAGACGGGTGCCGGCGTAGCGGGCGAGGTAGTAGCGCATGGTGGCAGGGTCGAGGTTCGCCGCGTTGTCGAGCGTGCGACCGTGGGTCACGACCGTGGAAGGATCGGCGAGGAGCAGCCGGACGAGGGGCACGGGACGCGGGGTCGTCGTGACGATCTGGCGCGCTGATCCGACCCTGAGGCCGAACTGCAGCTGGTCATAGGCGCCGGGGTAGCGCCAGGCCGCGAGTTCGTCGCACCAGGCGGTGTCGAACTCGTAGCCGCGCAGGGCATCGGGATCCTCGGCGCTGAAGCCCCACGCCTCGGCGCCATTGGGCCAGCGCAGCTGGTAGTGGCGCGATTCGGTGTACTCGACCTCCGCTCCAGCCGCCCGGCGCAGGACGCGCATGGAGAGGTCGCGCACGTCGGCGAGCGTCTGCGCCACCACCGCGATGCGCCGCGCGGTGCCTGCCTGGGCCCAGCCCGCGATCGTCTCGGCCCCGGTGCGGGTCTTGCCCCAGCCGCGTCCGGCGAGGATGAGCCAGGTGCGCCACTCGCCCGGCGGGGGCAGCTGCTCGGGCCGCGCCAGCGCCGCCCAGGAAGGCGTCGCTCGCTCCGTGCGCGGTTGACCGAGTTCCAGCTCGACGAGCGCCAGGACCCGCCGTCGATCGGCGGGCGAAAGCCGCTCGAGCGCGCTCACGGCCCGAGCACCTCGCGCGCCTTGCGCTCGGCGGCCTCGAGGACCTCGTCCACCGAGCAGCCCAGCCGCCCTGCCATCCGCTCCGCCTCGCGGCGCAGGTCGACGTGCAGGTCGAGCTTGGCCCCGTAGCGCTCGGGGCGCAGGCCGCGCAGGAGAAACATCAGGAGCTGGTCGCTGCCCGCGAGCGCCCGCTGCCGCGCGGCGCCTTCGAGAAGATCGACGGCTGCCTCGTGCGCCTCGCGCCAGGCCGCCGCGAAGGCCGGATCACGCGTCGCCCGCGCGTACGCGGTGGTGCGGTCGATCCCCGCCCCCTGCGCGGCGAGGGTCACGTTGCCGGTCCCCTTGAGCAGCTCGAGGAAGCGCGGAGTCCAGTCGGGCCGGCGCTGCCCGCGGCGACGAGCGGCACCCTCCGGCTCAGCCACGGCGCACCGCCGCGCGGCCCGTGAAGCGCTGCCAGCGCTCGACGATGACGTCGCAGTACGGGGGGTCGATCTCCGCGAGGTACGCCCGCCGGCCGGTCTGCTCGGCCGCGATCAACGTGCTGCCCGAGCCCGCGAAGGGATCGAGGACCACCTCGTCCGACTGGCTCGAGTACTCGAGCGCCCGGCGGGCGAGCTCCACCGGTTTCTCGGTGAGATGGAGCATCGCCTGTGGCGCCACCTTCTGCACCGACCACACGTCGGGCACGTTGGGGGGTCCGAAAAAGCGGTGCGCGGCCCCTTCCCGCCAGCCATAAAACGCCCATTCGTGGTTCCCCATGAAGTCCTTGCGCGTCAGGACGGGGTGCTCCTTGACCCAGATGATCGCCTGGGAGAAGTACAGCCCCGCGGCGGCGAGGGCGGCGGGGTAGTTGGCGATGTTCGCGTACCCGCCCCAGAGGTAGAACGCACCCCCCGGGCGGAGCACGCGGGCAAAGTTCGCGAACCAGGCCCGCAGAAGCGCCGCGAACGCCTCGTCGTCGAGGAAGTCGTTGGCCAGCGGGCGGTCCTTGGCCCGCAGCGTGCGCCGGGTGGGGTGCGCCTTGCCCGGGTGGCGGGCCAGATCGAAGCGCTGGTGGTGGCTCGCCGGGAACGAGGAGAGGCCCGCCGCGATCGCGTTGTTCGAGCGCGGCTCGACCTTGACGTTGTACGGGGGATCGGTGTGGACGACATCCACGGACACGCCGTCGAGCAGATGGTCGAGGTCCGTCTCACTGCCGGCGTCGCCACAGAGCAGGCGGTGATCGCCCATGACGTACAGGTCGCCCGGCTGCGTGGTGGCCACCTCCGGTGGCGCGGGGATCTCGTCGGGATCGGTGCAGCCGGCAGGGAGGATCCCGTATGCGTGGGCGAGGTCGCTCAGCATTCCCCGCAACGCCTCGTCGTCGGGGGTCACCTGGGCGAGCAGCGCCGCGAGCTTCGCCGGATCGGCGCCCGCCATGGCGGCGAGCGGATCGAGCGTGGCCAGCGCGAAGCGCTCCTCGTCCTCGCTCAAGTCAACGAAGGTGACCGGGATCGCCGGCTCGCCGTGGGCGAGCGCCCGTTCGACGCGCAGATGGCCATCTACGAGGCGTCCGGTGCGCTGGTTCACCAGTACCGGCGCGACCCAGCCGACCTCGACGAGCGCACCCTCGAGGGCGCGCTCCTGGGCGCGCGAATGCGCGCGCCAGTTGGCCTCGTTGGGAAGGAGGGACGTGGGATCCGCCGTGCCGGTCCCGACGACGCGGCTGCGCCAGGGCACCCGGTTCGCGCGGCGGGGGTGCGCACTGGTGTCGGCCGCGACGGGCGGACCCGCGCGTTCCGCTGGCGGTGTGGTCGCCGCGGACACAGAAACACCGTCCTGCGCGGTCCGTGCCGCGGGACGGTGTGGATCAGAGGGAACGAACGGGATGCTGGAATGGTGGTTGGTCAGTGAGTTCCTGTGAGCCTCGTACCAGCGGGCGACCTGCCCGCCTGCGCGTAGGGTACACGTCGGAGGGCCGCTGTCAACGGCGCGTCGATGACGCGTCGCGCGGCCCCAGGCGACGGCGCTCAGAAGGGCTGGCCGGCCCTCGGCCGGCGGCCGGGCCGCCCCCGGCTCTCGCGCTGGTACCGCGCAACCTCGGCAGGTGTCACCCACCAGTCCCGCCCGTGGCGCGTCGCCTTCAGGCGCCCGTGCGCGATCTGATGGCGCAGGTTGCCCGCCGTCACGCCCAGGCTTGCCGCCGCCTCCGCCAGCGTCACCTCCGGCTCCCCCTCGGCTGCCCGTCGCTACCTCACGGTCGTCGTCGGCTTCGCGGTCGGGGACGAAGCCCGATCTTCTCGGGTGGAGTCGTCCATTGGAAGGCCCGCCCGCGCCGGGGCGCCCGCCTGCCGATCCCCCTCACGACATCGCCTTCGACACCCCTGCAATCTACACGCTCGCGCGTTGATTACAAAGGCCGATCGGGTGTCGAATCTGTCGAAGAGCGTGCTCAACGACGAAAGCGGCCGTCGCGGAGGAAGGTGGGAAATCGGGCGGGGAACCGTGCTTGGGAAGCAAGCACTCTGCCAACTGAGTTACTCCCGCTCGCAGAGCAGCGGGATTCTACGGGCACGCCTTCGGCAGCGTCAATCGGGCCCAGCCGACGCGAGTCGGCACCAGGAGCGCCGATCCTGCACTGAGAGCGTCGATGAAGCGCGCGACCGTCAGCCCTTGAGGTCGGGGAAATCCTCGTCCCAGAACTCCAGGGCGGCGCGCGTGAACGGCTGCGGTCGCGCCTGCTCGTGGCCGCGCAGCTCGACGCGGCGGATCTTCCCGGGGATGGTCTTGGGCAGATCGGTGAACTCGATCCGCCGGATGCGCTTGTAGGGTGCCAGGCGCTCGCGGCAGAACCGCAGGATGTCGCGGGCGAGCTCCGGTGACGGCGCGTACCCGGCCCGCAGGGCGATGAACGCCTTGGGGGTCGCCAGGCGCAGCGGGTCCGGGCTCGGCACCACGGCCGCCTCGGCCACCGCCGGGTGCTCGATCAGGGCGCTCTCCAGCTCGAAGGGGCTGATCCGGTAGTCGCTGGCCTTGAAGACGTCATCCGCGCGCCCGACAT
>JAJYDP010000296.1 GCA_021777365.1 Chloroflexota bacterium
CGCGTGCGAACGCGTTGTCGTCGTAGGTGGGCAGGCTCACCATGGCCAGCACCTCGCCGGTCTGGGGGTTCATCACGATGACGACCCCCTTCTTGATGCCGGCGGCCTGGATCCCCCACTGGAGCGCCGTCTGGGCCTGCTCCTGGGCCTTGACGTCGATGGAGAGCTGCAGCGAATCGCCGGCCTGCGGCTGGGTGACCGTGGAGAGCACCTGGATCTGGCGGCCGGAGGCGTCGCGCTCCACCTCCTGGACCCCGTACGTGCCGCGCAGCTGCTGCTCGTACTGCGCCTCCAGGCCGGCCTGGCCGATCATGTCGTCGGGCAGGTAGCCCTGCGACTGGAGCTGGCGGAGCTGGTCCGCGCTGATGGGACCGGTGTACCCCAGCAGCTGCGACAGCAGCGGGCCGTACGTGTAGTCGCGCCGGGCCTCGGTGACCACCTGGACGCCGGGCAGGTCCAGGTGCTCCTCCGAGATCAGCCGGGCCACGTTCTCCGGCACGTCGCTCGCGATGCGCACGAGGTCGAAGTTCGAGCCCGGGTTGCCGTCGATCGTCTCGTTGATCTGCGTGGTCGAGATGCCGAGGAGCTGCGAGAGGCGCGCCACCACGGTCGGACGCTGGCTGTAGGGCAGGTCGGCCGGGCGGATCTTGACCGAGAACGACGGCACGTTCACCACCAGGGATCTCCCGGCGCGGTCGGTGATCAGGCCCCGCGCAGACGGGATGGGCTGGAGCACCGTCATGTTGGCGGTCGCCTGGCCCTGGTAGTAGCCGCCGGTGGCGATCTGGAGGTAGAAGAGGCGCGCGGTGAGCGTGCCGACCACGATGAGCACGGCGAGGCCGAACAGCAGGAACCGGGGCAGCAGCCGCCCGTTCCGCGGCGTCTCGTCGACGAGCCCGCTCATGCGCTCACCACTCGATCCGGTCGAACGTGCCCCAGCGCTGCCAGATCAGCCGCGCCGCCAGCGCGAGCGGGATCGCCAGGATCGTGTTCTCGATCGCCGCGGGAAGGCCGGGTCCCAGCGATGCGCCGGACGGGACGCCCCCCAGGGCCGCAGAGACGAGGACGCCGTAGACGAACTGGAAGACGAAGGTCAGCGGGAAGGTGACCAGGATGGCCGTGGCCAGCCGGTTGCGCCCCGCGACGCGCGCCACCACGGCGGCGAGGCCGGTGGCGACCAGGAGGGCGACCACGCTCGAGCCGATCGGACGCGCGGGGGCAGCCAGCAGATCCAGCGTCAGGCCTCCCGCAAATGCCCAGATGAACCCGGCTTCGCTCCCGATGGATACCGCGACCACGACACTGCTGACCAGCACGATGTCGGGCCGGGTGCCCGCGATCATCGCGAACGGGGCGACGCTGGTGTCCAGCAGCGCGGCCACGATCGATCCGACCACGGCCAGGGCGACTTGCATCGTGCCGTTCCTCGTGGGTGTCGCGCCTGGCGGCGCGAACGGGTTCCGGGACATCGCGGCACGCGCCAGGGTCATCGCCCGGCAGAGTATACAGACCGCCCGGGGGTCGGGCCATCACGGGAGCCATCGAGCGGCCCACCATCGGGACCATGCGCGGGATCCAGGCGCGCGGGCGGTTCTCCCGGGCGCGGGTACAAGCGCCGGATTGTTTCACGTGAAACGAGGGGCAAGGGCGGGTCAAGGCTCGTTCGGATAGAATGAGGTCGGTGGGCGCGAGCGAACGGGAGACCCAGAACGGCGACACGGTCGCGTGCGCCAACCAGAAGGGCGGCGTAGGAAAGACCACCACGGTGGTCAACCTCGGCGCCTATCTTGCACTCAAGGGCCGGCGCGTCCTGGTGGTCGACCTCGATCCCCAGGGCAACGCGACCAGCGGCTTCGGGATCGACAAGTCATCGGTCACCCGTTCGGTCTACGACCTGCTCTGCGACGAGGCGACCGCCGAAGAGCTCCTCGTCCCGACGAGGATCGATCGCCTCGACCTCATGCCCGCCGCCCTCTCCCTCGCGGGAGCCGAGGTCGAACTGGCCACGCTGCCGCAGCGGGAGCGTCGACTGTCCCGGGCGTTGGCGCCACTGGCACCGCGCTACGACCACATCCTGATCGACTGCCCGCCGAGCCTGGGGCTCCTGACCGTCAACGCCCTGACGGCCGCCGGCTCCGTGCTCGTGCCACTGCAGTGCGAGTACTACGCCCTGGAGGGCCTGAGCCAGCTGGTGGCCACCATCAACCTCGTCCGCGATCACCTCAACCCCACGCTGGCGGTGCGCGGGGTTGTCCTCACCATGTTCGATTCGCGGACCCTGCTGTCCGCGGAGGTGCGGGACGAGGCGCGCCGGCATCTCGACGGCGCCGTCTACGAGACGATCATCCCCCGCAGCGTGCGGCTCTCCGAGGCGCCGAGCTACGGCCTGCCGATTGCCCTGTACCGCGGAGACTCCAAGGGTGCCGAGGCCTACCGCGCGCTCGCCGACGAGTTTCTCGCACGCGGACGGCGGAGCGCGTCGGCCGCGGTCCCGCTGGTGGCCCCCCGGCCGGCCGGGGTTCCAGCATGAGCCCGAAGAGCGGAGGGCTGGGGCGCGGCCTCGCGTCGCTGATCCCGACGGGGACGGCCACCATGGCGGCTCCCACGGAGATCCCGCTCGACCGGATCCGCGCCAACCCCTACCAGCCCCGCAAGTCCATCGGCGACGCCGCCCTCCAGGAGCTGGCGTCGAGCATCGCCGAGCACGGCGTGCTGCAGCCCATCCTGGTCACCGAGACCATCGACGGGTACGAACTGATCGCCGGTGAGCGGCGCCTTCGCGCGGCCCGGCTCGCCGGACTGGAGCGGATCCCCGCGGTGGTGCGCCAGCTGGCCGGCAGGGAGCAGCTCGAGGTCGCCCTCGTCGAGAACATCCAGCGGGCGGACCTGAACCCGCTCGAAGAGGCAGAGGCGTACCGGCAGCTCGTCGACGCGTTCGGAATGAGCCAGGACGACGTGGCGCGGCGCGTCGGTCGCGCCCGGTCGACCGTGGCGAACACCCTGCGCCTGCTGGACCTGGCGCCGTCCGTCCAGGCCGCGGTTCGTGACGGCAGCGTCACCGAGGGGCACGCGCGCGCGATCGCGTCGCTGGAGGGCCCGGCGCAGCAGGAAGCGCTCCTCTCCGCGGTGGTGCACCGGGGTCTGTCCGTGCGCCAGACCGAGGAACTCGCGCGGCGGCTGAAGACGGCCGCACTGGAACAGCAGGCCGGGAACCCGACGGAGTCCGCGGCCCCTGCGCCGGATCCCGCATCCGACCCGGAGACGGAGCGGATCGAGACCGAGCTGCGGGTTGCCCTCGGTACCAAGGTGAGCCTCACCCGTGCCCGAACGGGAGGTCGGATCGTGATCGAGTACTACGACGACGCGGATCTCGCGCGTCTCTACGAGAAGATCGTCGGGGGCGTCGAGTGACGGGTTCCCAGGGTCGCCGGGCGCCGGCGGCAGATCCGGTCGTCGACCCGGCTCCGCGCAGCCGCGGCAAGGCGGCATCCGCAGCTCCCGCATACGACGCCAGCAGCATCCAGGTGCTGGAGGGCCTCGAGGCCGTCCGGCGGCGCCCCGGCATGTACATCGGCTCCACGGATGCGCGCGGGTTGCACCACCTGGTCTGGGAGGTCGTCGACAACTCGATCGACGAGGCCATGGCGGGATACGCAACCCGCATCGACGTCACCATCGAGGCCGACGGCAGCGTCACCGTGAGCGATGACGGCCGCGGCGTGCCCGTGGGGCGCCACCGCACGGGCAAGGATGCCCTGGAGGTGGTGCACACCGTGCTCCACGCCGGCGGCAAGTTCGGCGGCGGCGGATACAAGGTCTCCGGCGGCCTGCACGGTGTCGGAGTGAGCGTGGTCAACGCCCTCTCGGCCTGGCTGAACGTGGAGTCCGCCCGCGACGGCAAGATCTGGGGCCAGGCCTACGAGCGCGGCAAGGCCACGGGCCCGGTCCACGAGGTGGGCCCCTCGGGCGGACATCACGGCACGACCACCCGCTTCATGCCGGACGCCGAGGTGTTCGAGACGCTGGACTGGTCGTTCGACATCATCGCGCAGCGCATGCGGGAGTCGGCCTACCTGAACAAGGGGCTCTGGATCTGCCTGGTGGACGGGCGGACGGACCCGCACCGCGAGCGCTCCTTCTACTTCGAGGGCGGGCTCGTCAGCTTCGTCCGGCACCTCAACAAGAACAAGGAAGTGCTCCACGCCAGGCCGATCTACGTCGAGCGGAGAGAGGCCCAGACCAGCATCGAGATCGCGCTCCAGTACAACGACACGTACACCGAGACCGTCATGGCGTTCGCCAACAACATCAACACCGTCGACGGAGGCACCCACCTCACCGGGTTCCGCGCGGCGCTGACGAGTTCGCTGAACGACTGGGCGCGACGCGCCGGGGTGCTGCGCGAGTCCGACGCGAACCTCAGCGGCGACGACGTGCGCGAGGGTCTCACGGCGGTGGTCAGCGTCAAGCTCGTGGAGCCGCAGTTCGAGGGCCAGACCAAGGCGAAGCTCGGCAACGCCGAGGTCAAGGGGCAGGTCCAGGCCGCGCTGACGGACGGTCTCGCCCAGTACCTGGACGAGAACCCCGGCGATGGGCGCCGGATCATCGACAAGTGCCTGACCGCGTCGCGCGCCCGCGAGGCCGCGCGCAAGGCCCGTGATCTCGTGATCCGCAAGGGGGCGCTCGAGGGCGCGGCGCTTCCGGGCAAGCTGGCCGACTGCCAGGAGCGGGACCCCGCCCGGAGCGAGCTCTTCATCGTGGAGGGAGATTCCGCCGGCGGTTCGGCGAAACAGGGACGGGATCGACGCTTCCAGGCGATCCTCCCGATGCGCGGCAAGCTCCTCAACGTCGAGAAGGCCCGGCTGGACCGCATTCTCGGATCGGAGAACGTCCGCCCGCTGATCGTGGCGCTGGGTGCCGGCATCGGTGAGTCGCTCGACCTCGGGAAGCTCCGGTACCACCGCATCGTCCTGCTGTCCGATGCCGACGTGGATGGCGCGCACATCCGCACGCTCCTCCTGACCTTCTTCTACCGGCACCTGCCTGCGGTGATCGAGCAGGGCTACCTGTACATCGCGCAGCCGCCGCTGTACCGGATCAGCACCGGCAAGGTGACGCACTACGCCGCGGACGAGAAGGAACGCGACCGGATCGTGCGCGAGCTCAAGGTCAAGAACCCCCTGATCCAACGGTTCAAGGGTCTCGGCGAGATGAACGCCGAGCAGCTCTGGGAAACCACGATGAACCCGGCGACGAGGACGCTCCTGCAGGTCGGGACCGAGGACGCCGCCGAGGCCGACGAGGTATTCACCACGCTGATGGGGGAGCGCGTGGCGCCGCGCCGGGAGTTCATCCGCTCCGAGGCGCGCCGCGTGCGGAACCTGGACGTCTGATGGCGGACGCCACCAACCTCGAGCGGCCCGCGGTGACCGCGGTCCCCGTGGGGGACCGTCGGCTGCTCATGCGGCCCCACGGCTGCTTCGCCTGCGGCGAGCTGAACGTCTCGGGCCTGCGACTTCAGCTGCACGCGGATTCCGGCGTCTGCTGGGCCGAGCCCACCCTGGACGAGCGGTTCATGGGCTGGGAGGGGATCGCCCACGGCGGGATCGTCAGCGCGATCCTGGACGAGGTGATGGCCTGGGCACTGGTGGACGAGGACTGCTGGGGCCTCACCGCACGCCTCACGGTGGAGTTCCGCCGCCCCGTCCCCATCGGCCGGCCGCTCCACGCGGAGGGGCGCGTGATCGCGCGACGACGGCGCATCATCGAGACCGAGGGCCGCCTGCTCGACGCCGGGACGGACGCCGTGCTGGCCACCGCGCATGCCGTCTACGTGGACGCTCCCCCCGACCGGAAGGCCGAGCTGAAGCGCCGCTACGAGTTCCGCATCGAGCCCGCAGCCGGGCCGGCGGCAGGGCCACGCGTCCGACCGTGGCCCGCCGGCGGAAGCGAGCCCCGATGACGAGCCCGGTCTCCGAACGTGCGAGCGCCGAGGTGGCGGCGCACCTTCCCGAGGCACGAGCGCTCGCGGGACGCGTGGCCGCCCTGGTGGACCGACCCGAGGACTTCGTGGCCGAGGTCGGCCGCGGCTACGAGACCCTCGCCGACGCCGGGTACCTCGCGACGCTGCGGCAGATGACGCCCGGCCTCCACGCGGCCTACGGGATCCGCACCCCCCTCGCGGCCCCCGTCCACGCCCGGGTCCGCTCCGCCTGCCGCCACCGCCCCGACGTGGCGCTCTGGCTCGCGGAGCGCGTGGAGCGGGACCCGCACCTCGAGGTGCGGAACCTCGCCTGTACCCTCCTGCGGCTCTCCCTGGAGCACGATCCCGAGCGCAGCTGGCAGCTGGTGCGCCGCATGGCGCGCAACGCGGACAACTGGATCGCCGTCGATACGCTCGCAGGCGTG
>JAJYDP010000297.1 GCA_021777365.1 Chloroflexota bacterium
CGTCTGGCAGAGGAGCACCGCCGCCCAGCGGTGGTCTTCTCGACCCAGCTGGAGCCGTGGCGGGGCTCCGGCCGATCCCCGACGGGCGCCCTCGACCTGGCCCGCGCGTTCGCCGCCTGCGGGCGTCACTTCGTGCGCTACGGCGGCCACCCGGAGGCCGCCGGCGGTGACCTGCTCCCGGGCAGCCTGGAACCGTTCCGCGAGGAGTTCCTCGCCCTCGCCGCGGCCGGCCCCCTGGAGCACAGGGAGCCGGACCTGCGGGTGGACCTCAGCGTCCCCGTCGCCGAGGTCGGCTACGATCTGCACCGTGACCTCGCACGACTGGAACCCTTCGGGCCCGGGAACCCACCGCCCCAGGTGGCCGTCCTCGGGGCGACCGTGACCCGAATCCGCCCCGTGTCCAACGGGCACGTCCAGCTGACCGTCTCCAAGGGCCGCGAGGTGCTCGATGTGATCGCGTTCGGACGGGCGGACCTGGGCGCGCAGGTCGCGCCGGGGGATCGGCTGGACCTGGTGGCGCGCATCGGCAGCCGGCACTTCGGCGGGTACGAGTCGCTCCAGCTCGAGCTCCTGGACGCGGCCTCCGCCGGGCACGGCCTGCCCTCCGCGGCCGGGACCCCCGGTCGGTGAGCGAGCGGCGCTCCCCAGGGGGGGATGACGGATCCCGTGTTGCCTGGCGGGGCCCGGTCCCGGGGGCAGCCTCCATCCTCTCGCTGATCGGGCTCATCGTCGTGGCCCTCGCGAGCTACGCGCTGCTCGGGGGATCGGTGCCCAGCCCCGTATCGATCAACCGGACGCTGCCGGGCGACGTCGCGGGCCGCACGCCAAACCCGATCGTCGTCTACACGCCGGTGGCCGTGCAGCCGCCGCACGTGCTCGGGACGATCCTCTTCGTCAAGGCCGGCAACATCTGGTCGGTGACGGGCGACGACCAGCTCACCCAGTTCACCTCCAGCGGCACCGACCAGAGCCCCACCTGGTCGCCCGACGGACGCACCATCTACTTCATCCACGTTGTCTCGCAGAAGACGCAGGTACCGTGCCAGTACATCGCCGCCGGCGGGTGCGTCCCGGGATCGCGCGTGAACTACACGCTGGAGTACCCGGTGCTCTCGCGCATGGCGGCTCGGGCCGGCGCTCCCGCCACCGCCATCCAGAGCGGTCTCTACTCGCTCCCCGCCGGGGGCCAGTACTTCTACGGGATCTGGCAGCCGGACCTCAGCCCTGACGGGAAGACCTTTGCGATCGTCAGCGATTCCTCCAACCCGTTCACCGACAGCGTGGCGCTCTCGCTCCTGCCGGTCGGCGGCGGGCAGGTGGTCCGGCTGCCGCTCGGCCAGGCGTACTACTACGGCTTCGGCCTGGGGCACAACGATCCGCAGTGGAGCCCGGACGGCAGCACGATCGCCTACACGTACAACGACAAGCAGGGCGCGTACGGGGCGCCGCGGATCGCCCTGTACGACGTGCAGACCAAGACTGCGTCGTTCCTCACCCCGAACAACTACGCGCAGCCGTCGTGGTCGCCGGACGGCCAGTACATGGCCGCGGTGCGGACGAGTCCGCGCGGGCGGGACGTGGTGATCCTGGACGCCCATACCGGGAAGCTGCTCGTGCAGCTCACGCACGATGCTCGCAGCTTCGCGCCGACGTGGTCGCCGGCCGGCAACCAGATCGCCTTCCTGCGTGCCCAGGGCAGCACCATCGACCTGGAGCTCATCACGCTCGGTGGCACGGCTCCGCGGTTCACCGTGGCCAGGACGGAGCCGCTGACGTCCCAGAGCCAGCTCGACGGCACGTCACGCCCGGTCTGGTACATCCCGCCGAGCGAGATCCCCACGCCACCGCCGGCCACGCCCGCTCCATCGGTCGCGGCGTCGGGCGCGGTGGCGCCCGGACCGTCGACGGGGCCGTGATGCCAGGGGAGGGAGTCGGAATGCCGGGAGCGGAGACCTTCCTCGGGCGGCTCGCCGCGCGCACGGCGCGGGTGGGGACCGTCCTCTGCGTGGGGATCGACCCGGACCCGCGCTCGCTGCCGGCCGGGTTCGCGCCCGATCTCACCGGCGTGGAGGCGTTCGTCCGGCTGCTCCTGGCGGCGGCAGTGCCGCACGCGGCGGCCGTGAAGCCGAACCTCGCCTTCTTCGAGGCGTTCGGCGGCGAGGGGATGGCGGTCCTCGAGCGACTGCGGGCGCTGATCCCCCCGGACGTCCCCGTCCTCGCGGACGCCAAGCGCGGGGACATCGGCTCCACCGCGGCGCGCCAGGCTGTCGCCCTGTTCGATCGCCTCGGCGCCGACGCGGTCACGGTCAGCCCGTACCTGGGACGCGAGGCCATCGCCCCGCTCCTGGAGCGCCCCGACCGCTTCGCCTACGTCCTCTGCCGCACCTCCAACCCGGGTGCGGGAGAGCTGCAGGACCTGCAGGTCGCGCCGGACCCCGACGAGGGGTGGCCGGCCGAGCCGCTGCACGTGCGGGTGGCCCGCCGGGCCACGCTGTGGAACGGGCAGCACGGCACGGTGGGGCTGGTGGTGGGCGCCACGGCACCGCGCGAGCTGGAGGCGCTCCGGAGCGTGGCACCCGGGCTCGCGTTCCTCGTGCCCGGCATCGGTGCGCAGGGCGGGGACCTGGACGCGGCGCTGGCCCACGGCCCCGCCGCTGCCGGAGCAGCCGGGAGCCGTCCCGGCGGCGGGCTCCTGGTGAACGTCTCGCGTGGGATCGCGGGCGCCGCCGACGGGGCATCCGATCCCGCAGCCGCGCTGGAGGCAGCGGCGGCGGGCTGGGCGGGCCGATTGCCGGTGCTACAATCGCTGCCCTGACCGGGACGGTCAGCCGCAGGAGTCGCCTCGACTATGCCCGACATCGGCCCCATGGAAGTCATCCTGGTCCTGGCGATCGCCCTGCTCGTGCTCGGCCCGAGCAAGCTCCCGGAGATCGGGAAGAGCCTCGGCTCCAGCATCCGCGAGTTCCGCAAGGCGGCGACGGACGTGCAGGACTCGGTGCGGCTCGACGCCCAGCCGGCACAGCCGCCCGTCGCCCCGGTGCAGCAGCCCGTCGCCCCCGCACCGGCGCCTGCCGCGGCGGCGACACCGGTCAGCCAGGCCGCGCAGCAGCCCGTCGCGCCCGCCCCGCAGGGGCAGGAGCCGCCGCAGAGCCCCGGTCCGAGCGAGCCCCGGGTCGGGGCCTGATCGCCGGGCCCGACAGCCGCTCGAGTGGCTGACCTGGATGCCGTCCGAACGGGGGACCTGACCCTGGCGGGCGGTGGTGCGCCTCGCGAGCCCGCCGCGCCGACGCCCGCGCCCGCCTCGAACGACGAGGCCGTGATGAGCCTCGTCGATCACCTGGCAGAGCTCCGCCGACGGCTCTTCATCTCGGCCCTGGCGGTGGTCGTGGGGTCGGTCGTCGGGATGTTCTTCGCCCCGCGGGCGATCCAGATCCTCAAGGCGCCCATCCCGGGCGCGCTCCGTTTCACCGACCTCGGCGGCGCCTTCTTCATCCAGATCAAGGTCGCCATCGTGATCGGCGTGGTGCTGGCGATGCCCGTGATCCTCCTCCAGCTGTGGCGGTTCGTGGCCCCGGGCCTGACCGCGGAGGAGCGCCGGCTGGCCCGCCCCTGGGTCCCGCTCGCGCTCCTCTTCTTCGCCCTCGGGGTGGCCGTCGCGTACGTGGTCCTGCCGTTCGCCTCGGCCTTCCTGCTCGGGTTCGCGGTGCCGGGCGTCCTGGAGCCGCTGATCACCGCGGAGGCGTACTTCGGCTTCGTCAGCCTCCTCTTCCTGGCGTTCGGCCTGGTCATGGAGTTCCCCATCGTGCTGGTGCTCCTGAGCAAGGTGGGGATCGTCACGTCGGAGCGGCTGCGCAAGAACCGGCGCATGGTGATCCTGGGGATCGCCGTCTTCGCCGTGGTGGTGACGCCCGGCGGAGATCCCATCAGCCCGAGCGTGCTGGGCGTCGTGATGTACGCGCTCTTCGAGTTCAGCATCCGGCTCGTGCGCTGGACCGGGCGGTGACGCCCGGCGGATCCCTCCCCGCGACCGAGTCGCAGCACGTCGCGGTGATCACCGGTCTCTCGGGGGCCGGCAAGACCACCACCAGCAAGCTGTTCGAGGACCTCGGGTACACGGTGGTGGACAACCTGCCCGCGGAGTTCCTCCCCGGGCTGGCCGACCTGGTGGCCCGCGAGCCGGCACGGTTCGAACGGGTGGCCATCGTGCTCGACGTCCGCGCCGGCGATGCGCCCGCGGCGTTCGCCGAGATGATGGATGCCCTCCAGGCACGCGGCCTGCGACCCCAGGTCTTCTTCCTGGAGGCCCGCGACGACGTCCTGGTGCGGCGCTTCAGCGAGACGCGCCATCGTCATCCGCTCGGCGGCCACCGTGGGATCGCCGCGTCGATCGCGCAGGAACGCCAGGCGCTGGAGCCGCTCCGCGAGTGCGCCGACACGATCATCGACACGTCGGACCTGTCGGCCCGGGAGCTCCGGGAGCGGATCTTCGGCGCGCTCGAGCCGTCCACCGAGCCCGAGCAGATGACCCTGCAGCTGGTGAGCTTCGGGTACAAGTACGGGCTGCCGATCGAGGCGGACATCGTGTTCGACGTGCGCTTCATGGAGAACCCCTACTACGACCCGGAGTTGCGGCCGCTCTCGGGGCTCACCGAGCCGGTGCGCGCCCGCGTGCTCGGCCAGCCCGCCGCGCAGCGGTTCCTGGAGTTCGCGGACCAGTTCTTCGCGTTCGCCATCCCCGCCTACGTGTCCGAGGGAAAGACCCGTCTGACCGTCGCCATCGGCTGCACCGGGGGGTACCATCGATCCATCGTGATCGCCGAGGAGCTCAAGCGGCGATGGGCGGATCGCGGGTACGGCGAGGCGAGCGTCTGGCACCGGGAGCTCGAGCGAGGGTGAGGGGCCCGTGAGCGAGCCGCAGCGTGCGGGCCGGCGCGGCGCCCGGCCCGGGGGGCCGTCGCTGCGGGGGGGTCACCTCCGCTACTGGCTCATGCCGGGGATCGGGGTCAAGCGCTGGCTGGCGCTCGTGCTGGTCGGCGAGCTGGCGCTGGCGCTGGCCGGCGCCTTCCTCCTCAAGCAGGTCTACCGCGAGATCATCGTCACCGGGCCGCTGCAGGGCGTGGTCTACGTCCTCACCCTGCAGTTCCTCCCGTACGGCGCGCGCGCCATCCCGTTCCTGGTCGCCGGGATCCTGGCGTTCCTGGTGGGCGTCGTCCAGTTGATGCGGACGCTGCTGCTGCCGTTCGGGGTGCCCTCCGGGCCGCTGGTGGAGGTGATCTACCAGAAGCGGTACCTGGCGCGCGGCCCGCGGGTGGTCGCCATCGGCGGCGGCACCGGCCTCTCCACCCTGCTGCGCGGGCTCAAGGAGCACACCAGCAACATCACCGCGGTGGTCACCGTAGCGGACGACGGGGGATCCTCCGGCAAGCTTCGGACCGAGCTCGGGATCGCGCCGATGGGCGACATCCGGAACTGCATCGCCGCCCTGGCTGACACCGAGCCGCTGATGACCCGGCTGCTGCAGTACCGGTTCCCGGAGGACACGGACGCGACGCAGGGGCTGGGCGGCCACGCGTTCGGCAACCTGCTCATCGCGGCCATGAGCGCGATCGAGGACGACTTCGAGGAGGGCGTGCGGCAGTCGAACCGGGTCCTGGCGGTGCGCGGGCAGGTGGTTCCGGCGGCCCCCGTCCCGCTGACGCTCCACGCGCGCACGCATGACGGCCGGGAGGTGGACGGCCAGTCGGTCATCGCGCGGTTGCCGGGCATCGAGCGGGTCTGGGTGACGCCGGCCGACGTACGCGCGACGACCGAGGTGCTCGACGCGATCGCGGAGGCCGACTTCATCGTGCTCGGCCCCGGGAGCCTCTACACGAGCCTGCTGCCGAGCCTCCTCATCCCCGAGGTCCGCGACGCGGTGGCGGCCTCACGGGCGGTGCGCTGCTACGTGGCCAACGTGGCGACGCAGGTGGGCGAGACGGAGGGATACGGGCTGGCGGCCCACCTCACCGCCATCACGCGGCATGCCGGTCCCGGCCTGGTGGACGTGGTGCTGGCGAACGACAACTTCGGCGCGAAGCGGCCGGAGGGAAACCGCAGCGAGCCGGTCGCGCTCGACTGGACGCCCGTGCGCGAGGGCCCGGAACTGGTCGTCCGGAACGTGGTCGACGCGGACAACGCCCACCGCCATGACTCGGCGCTGCTGGCGGCCGCCCTGATGGCCATGTTCCAGGAGCGCAGCCGGTCGCGTCCCGTGCTGCGGGTCGCCAGCTCCGCATGACGGACGGCGGGTCGATCGCGGCGGGCCGACGGCGCGGCGTCCCGCGGCGGCCCCCGCGGGACCTGCCGGCGCGAGCGCCGTCCCCACGGCCGCGACCCCGCGCGGCAAACCCCGACCGCGAGCTGGTC
>JAJYDP010000298.1 GCA_021777365.1 Chloroflexota bacterium
TTCAGAGCCAGCGGTGGCCTGCCTCCAGCACCAGCGCGGAGCTGCCGATCGCCGCGAGAGCCAGCAGGACGCGGAACGTCGCCGTCCGGAACGTGCGCTTCATCGTCACCCTCACCAGATCCAATCCCGAACCTCTGCATGCAGCGCCCGGCGCTGTCGGAGTTGAACGGTAGTCAAGCGCTGCTGGACGCCACAATGAGAAGTGAGTACCAGTGGGGAGGCGGCCGGAGCAGCCGGTAGTACCAGGACCCCGACAGGCCGGGGGTCGCGCCGATGAACGCGCGTGCCCCGGCACCGTGGAGCGCCACCGGCGTTCCTGCAGGCTCCGGCATCGGGCGCCCGCGCTCCACCTCGACGGATTCGTGATCGATTCTTGAGCCTCTGCGTGGCACCCGGGGGCGCGCTCCTCTTGGCGCCTGGGCCGATGCTCGGGGCATGGGGATGCCGAGCAGGCTGGTCGGGGACGCCACCGGTCGCCACGCGCGGGCGGAGGAGCCGGACGGCGCGGCGGATCTCTACGGGGCACTCTGCCTGGTCGCGGCCGGCAGGGCCCGCAGCGTCACCCTGTGCGGGTTCCCCGACGGCATGGCGCTGCTCCGGATCGGGCGCGAGCTGGCGATCGACGGGATCGCCCTGGATTCCCTGGTCCGCCAGGGAGGCGGCATCGACGTTCGTGTCCGGCTGGCCCGCTGAAGCGCGGTCGATGCTGCAGCGGATCCTGTCCCGGGTGGGGCAGGTGGCGGAGAGGGTGGGATTCGAACCCACGGACCTTGCGGTCAGCGGTTTTCAAGACCGCCGCATTCGGCCACTCTGCCACCTCTCCGTCGCACGAAACATGGTCAATCAACCGGGCCTACAAGCAACCGAACAAGCAACGTCACCCTCGACGGCCCACGCCACGGCCCTTGCGGGCGCGCAGCGGCCCCGTCTGGCCCGTCACTCGTACGCGTTCCGACGCCTCCACGGCAGCGCGCACGGTCTCGGGCATGTCGTGACCGTACCGAGTGAGGAGCTGATCACCCGTGGTGTGCCCCATCATGCCGACGACAGCTAGCAGGTCAGCGCCCCCAGCAAGTGCGTAGCTGCCGGCCGTATGGCGAAGTTGGTAGGCCACGGTGTCCGACAGACCGGCACGCTCGGCAATCGTCTGGTAACGACCGCTCAGCACGTCCGACGTGATCGGCAGACCGTTGGGGCGGCGGAACACCAAGTTCGCTGCGTCCCACTCGCTGTGCCAACGCCGCCCCGCTCGCCTGCGCTCCTCCTCGGCGACGGTACGGCGCTCCCGAAGGGCGGCCACAATGTCCTCGGTGATGGCGACGATCCGCGGGCTCGCGTCCGTCTTCGTCCCGGAGAGCTCAAGCGCGTACCAGTGGACCGCCTCGCCGGTTTCCTGATCGAAGCCAGTGTGGTAGGCGCGGGTGACCTGGCCGAGGAGCCCGATCTGCTTGCGCTCGAGGTCCACGTTGTTCCACGACAGGGCGATCCCCTCGCCCGGCCGCGGCCCAATGGTTGCCTCGATGAGCCAGTAGGCGTAGAGCGGGTTGCCCTTCGCGGCGTCGAGGAAGCGGTTGGCGGCCTCGACGGGAAGCGCGTCGCGTTCCTCGTGCACGAGCTCCGGGAACTGGAGGCTGTTCTCGGGGATCGGGTGCTCGGTCAGGATGTCGTTCTTCACGGCCCAGGTGAGCGCCGCGGTCAGGACGCGCACGTCGTTGCGGACGGTCTGGGGCTTGACGGTCTGCGTGCGGGCACGGACCCAGGCGTTCACGCGCCGCTTGGTGATGGATTTGACCGGCGATTCGCCGAAGACGGGCTCCAGGAGGCGCCGAATTACGCTGTCGTGCCGTCGACGCGTGGCGGGCTCCAGCGCCGGCCAGTGGTCCTCGCGCCAGTCACGAAACAGGTGGCTTACGGAGTACGCTCGCCCAGGGGCGCTCTCCCCGCGCCCCGCGGCAGCGATCCGGTCGTCGAGGAGCTGCTCGGCTGCCTTCGGATCGAGCTGCACGACCTCGGTTCGCCGGCGTGGCCGTCCGCTGGCGGTCAGGCCGTCCCGCCATGCGATGATCAGGCCCGGTCCCCTCGGGTTCGGGTAGACCGAGCCCTCCCCGTTCAGCCGCTTCTTCGGTTTTGCCTGTCGCTTCGGCACTCGGCTTCCCGCCCGTCGCCCCCAGGGCCTCGTAGGCCAGCCAGTCCTCCTCAGTGACGCGCCGCTGGCGGCCCACCTTCACCGTGCGAAGCTGACCTTGTTCGATGATAACCCATAGGGTGCGCTCCGAGACGTCGGCGATCTTGGCGAGGTCCGGGATCGGGTAGCGGCGTGACAACATGCAGGGATGCAGGACAGCAAGCGTCTGTGGTCAATGGCCGTGGTGCCCAGGGTCACCAGATTCCGGCATTCAGGATGACAACCGGCCGGCATCGAGCCTGGCCGGAAGGTCTCGCCTCTCAGGAAGGGACGCCGCAGGGTGCGGCGTCCCTTCGGCAGCGCCGTCAAACCGGCCGCGCTTGCTAGTCCAGCGGCGTCGAGCTCGCGGCTCCTCCGGCGTCCTCTGCGCGTCTCGTCAGCCCAACGGCCTTCTGCTCAGGCACGACCACGCTGACCGCGAGCTGGGCATGAGACGCGTCACCCTCGTCCACCGCATTGGCGAGCTCGCTGAGCAGCATGTAGACAGCATGTCGCCGGCCGTCGTCGTCCAGCTTGGTGTTCAGCGAGACCTTGAACTGGACATCGTGGAAGACCGGGTATTCCTCGGGCTCAGCAGGTGTCGGAGGTCGAACCGGCTCGCGCGTCGCCGGACCCCCCGGCGGCGTCTGCTTCTCCTCAGGACGAGCCAGGCGTAGTGACGGCGACCCGACGCCAATCTCGCTCGCCTTCGTGACGACTCGCTCGGACTCGTCATCCCCGACGAGACGGAGGGATCCCTCGCAGACCGCCTCGAAGATCGCGCGCTGCAGGTCTGCGTCCCCGCCTGGGAGGAGCGGCATCCGCGGCGAGTTCCAGAAGAGATCCCGGATCTCGTCGAGCGGCCGTCCGTAAGACGTGTGGCGCGCGGGGCTCGTCCCCTCCGTGCTCGACGCCGATCGGACCCGGGTCGTCGCTTTCTGGAACACGCGGGCGGCCACGATCTCAGCGTCGGGCAAGTGCGCCGGACGGGGCTACGCGGCGATGCGCCAGATGGCGCCCGCGCTCGCGGACGCCGTGCTTCGCTTCTGTCACACCTTCTACCGCGAGCACGGAGAGTTCCAGACCGCGGCGCAGCTGGCGGACCAGACGTGGCGGCAGTCAGGCTGCCGCGACCCCTACGTCACGGAGGCGCACATCCTGGCTACTGCTGCCGGCGGCCGTCCCGCAGACCTCGTGGCCGCCCTGCGCGATGATCGAGCCTCGCGATGCGCGTCGCGCAGATCGGAGCGCGCCTCGCTCGCCAGGCTCGCCCACCGACGGAGCGGCACCACCCGGTCACGCCGTCGCGCCCCGCGCGCCCGGCACGGTTCCTCCGAACTTCGGCCGCGCCATGACAGCGGTCAGGTCGGGAACGTCACGACCGTCGTCCAGGTCCTGCCGCCATCGGTTGTGCGGGCGACACGCGCAGTCGGCGATCCAGCCAGCACGGCGAACCCGATGGTGGGCGTCACGAACTGCGCCGACCGGAGCTGCGCGACAACTGCGTCTTCGACCAGCACGCTGGCCCACGTCTTGCCGCTGTCCGTCGAGGCATAGAGGGCGTCCTGCGTCCAGAACCTGCCATGCCCGTCCGCCAGCATGGACAGGCCGGCCAGGATGCCGCTCGCGGGCAGCGTATCGGCGAGGCCGGGCACGCCCGCGGTCGCGACCACCTCGTCGTTCTCGCCACCGTTGATCACCCGTGCGAGGGAGCGCGCCTCGCGTCCGTCAGTCACGTTGCCGGAGCACGCCATCCAGCCGTCGCTCGAACTCGTGAAGACCATGCCGATGGCAGAGAATGTGACGGGCACATCGCACCAGGGCGTCGTCTGTCCCCAGTCGCCGGAGGGCAGGGTCACGCGCCAGAGGGTCGAGATCTGCCCGGACACGGGCGGCGTCACGAGCCACGCCGTGCGCTCGTCCGACAGGGCCGGACGCACGAGACGAGGGATCTGGGCAAGATCGGCGAACGACCGTCCGCCGTCGGTGCTGCTCCACACGCAGCCCGGGCCGCTCGCCTGCGCGCAATCCGCGGTGACGAGCACTGTGCTGCCGTTCAGCGCGACCCCGTTCAGGGGTGGCGTGGGCAGGCTGCGGCTCGCCCACGTCTGGCCGCCGTCGGCGCTCGTGGCGATCGCGCCCCGGTTCGGGTCCGCGGCGTCCGTCCCCACGACGACGAGATGATCGGTGTCGAGCGCGGCGAGAGCGCGGGGAAGGACCTGCGCGCTGCCCCCCGATGGCAGCACGCTGGCGCCCGCGGGCTGTGACGCACCCGTGTTCGCACACGCGCCGAGCGCGACCACGAGCAGAGCGAGCAACAGCGACCGCGACATGGGGACCTCCTGCCTCGATCAGACTGTCGTCCAACTCGCCCGCGGGTCAATGGCCGTTCGACCTGTCCGTCATGGCGGTTGCGGCCCGCCGCGGGTTGGGCGTGTTGGTAGGTCGTGGTCGTAACGGGACTATCGTGCCGTAGAACGCACGTGCGCAACGCACGTTCGTGGCGCGGCAGAAGGCGACGGGTCAGACACGCGCCAGGACGCCGTCTTGGCGACCGCGGCGTTCCCGGGTGCCTCGGTCTTGATCTCGACAAGAGTTCCCCCTAGTCCGGCAGGAGGTAGAGATGGCGGTGATTTCCGCCAAGCCGCGAGAGAACCCGCCGCTAGGAGGCGACGCGCTCCGCGTAGGTCGCCAGGCGCTCGGCGGCCGCGGGATCGATCGCCGCCCGGCCGCCCCGCTGAAGCGTCAGCGCGGAGGCGAGCACCGCGGGGTCGTCCCACCGCTCGAGCGCCCACTCGCCGGCCGCGATCTTCGAGGCGAGGCGCCGTTCCGCGGCGAACAGCCAGACCCGGGCGCTGGCGAGGACGAGATACTCGAGTGGCGCGTGAACGCGGGCCCAGGCGATCTCCTCGCGCGCGACCGGCAGGACGACCTCGTGGGGGATCGCGGCGATGGTCTCGCCGGGTGGCGGTCCGGCAAGCGTGATGCCGCATGCACGACAGACCGTGAGGTGGAGGACAAGGTCGGAGTCGCCGCCTCGTCCCCGGCCGTCCACCACCCGGCCCGCGCCATCCGAGCGTCCCGCGATGACATGCAGCTCGAACCGCGGTGCCGGCAGGGTGGGTGCGGCGGCCTCGGCGGCGGTCATCAGGCTGAACTCGAGGCCACCCGCGGGATACGGCAGCGGCGTGAGCGCGTCCGGGACGAGGGCCACCTGCCCGTCGGTGAGATCCGCGCGGCAGAGGGCCAGGATGTCCAGGTCGCTGCGCTCTCGCAGGAAGCCCCCAAGGGCGGCCGATCCGTGCAGGTAGACCGCGACGAGGTCGTCTCCGAGCACGTGGCGCAGGGCGCGGGCGACGCCCCTAGCGAGGTCGTGCGCCTCGTCCGTGCCGCCTCGGGGCTCGCCGACTCCGCCGCGTCCCATTATCGCGTTGCTCCTGCCAAGGTGCGCGCGGCAAGCGGCGCGAACCGCAGGTCGCGCTGACGCCGGGCGGCAGGCCCCGGATGGTGGCGAACGGCATGTCCGCGTTGGGCACGGATGAGCCGCAGTCGCATGAGCTGCGCGGTGCGATCCAGGGACATCCAGGCCGAAGCCGTGGTCCCCGCCGGCCTGTGCCCCAGGCCCTCGTCGCAGGCCGCGACCGCGGCGAGGAGATCGGCCTCGCGGCCGCCACGTGCCCGGTCGAGCGCCACGATCTCCCAGAAGCCCGGATCACAGCACCCGCCGACATCGAGCACGCGCCCAATCTGGTAGCTCACGATCCTGTCCTGCTCGGCGCTGTCCCCCCACACCCGGAAGTGGCGGAGCAGCCAGGCTAGCGTCGCGTCGGCGAGCTCGGGGCCGGCGAACGCGCCGCGGACCGACCCGCCCAGACGTGTCCTCGTCTGGCGATGGCTGAACCAGCCCTGGCGGCCATCGGCGGCCAGCCAGTGGTTGATCGAGTAGCTCGTCTCCATCCGCCCGTTCGACCAGCGCACGTTCGAGATCGCCGGTGCCAGACGCGACGCGAGTTCGTCCCGTCCGCACGGGCGTCCCTCCCAGCAGCGCGGGCAGCCGTCGCGCTCGTCACAGCGCGGCAAGGCATCGGGGAGCGGGCGGAGCCGGTGCCAGAGGGCGATGGTCGGCTCGCGCGGGATCGGGTAGGACACCTTGTCGCCTGGAAGCGGCACCGGACACAGCAGATCGAAGACGAGGCCCACCGCGTCGAGCACCGTCGCCGTCCCCGGGCCGTCACCG
>JAJYDP010000299.1 GCA_021777365.1 Chloroflexota bacterium
ACGTACCCACCCATCTCCACGAAGTCGTGTTCGACGATGCGATCGAGGTACCCATCAAGCTGCGCACGAAGCGGACGTTCGCTGAGATGCCGCAGGCCTGGGAAGCCAGACGCCAGGATCTCGCCGGCGTAGCGCTCAAGCCCCACGTCGGTCGTCCCTGAGATTGGCGGACGAGTCCCGGACAGCAGCCGTGCGAGGCTGACCGACGGGGCGCCGACCCCGCGTTCACCAAGAGTCATCGGGCGCATGCGGACGGTCACGGTGCGGCCCGCTCCCGAGTGGGTGGGAGCGGCGGCGGGAGTGGCAGAGCCAGTCAGGATGAACTGGCCCCCGGTCGAGTCGGCATCCACGGCTCGCCGGACCAGGTCCCACGACTGCGGCAGCCGCTGCCATTCGTCGATGAGGATGGGCCGATTGCCGGCCAGCAGGCGCGTCGGGTCCGCTTCGATGACCGCGCGCTGTGCGGGGTCGTCCAGTCGGTGGATGGTCGCAGCGCGACGCTCGGCCGTGGCTGTCTTTCCAACCGCTTTCGCGCCCTCGACGGCAACTGCGGCGATTCCCGGCAGCAGCAGGTCGAGTTCGTCATCGACGACACGCCTGACGTATTCCACGGCAGTCCTCGAGGCGGTCCGGGGCAGCTCCGACGCCCTTCCCTCGGCTATACGCTACATCCTCGCGAGACCAAACGCTACAGTCTCGCGACCTCAAAGGCTCAAGCCGCGCAGTCACTCACTCCGGCGGTCGCGGCAGGCACGTGCCGGCCTCTCGCCTGCGGGACGGCGGCCCTCGCGCCGACGGAACCTGCTGACCACCCTCGCGCCAGTGGATCCTGCCGGGCGGGCGACCACCGGATCCTGCCGGGCGGCCCCTGCGCCGGGAGGCCGCGACGGAGCATGATTCGCGTTCGTGCTGATCCGCTACCTGCGCTCGCTGACGGGGTTCGAGCGCGACGCCCGACTCTTCCTGCTGGTCACGCTGGCGTACGGCTCGGCCACCAGCCTGTGGTGGATCGACTTCAACCTGTATCTGCGCAGCCTGGGGATCGACCCGGCGCTGATCGGGCTGGTCTCGATGGCGGGGTCGGCGGCGTCGCTGGTCATCGCGTTCCCGGCCAGCATGATGTCGGACCGTGTCGGCCGACGGCGGGTGCTGCTCGGCGGGGCCGCGCTGATGACCGGGGCGTTCGCCGGGCTGCTGCTGACGAGCGCGTTGCCGGCGCTGTTCCTGCTGTCGGGTGCCTTCTCGGCCGGCAGCGGCGCGATGGGCGTGGTGGCGCAGCCGTTCCTGGCGGAGCACTCGCGTCCGGACGAGCGGAGCGAACTGTTCGCGGTGCAGTTCGCGATCTCGAACGGCACCAACATGGCCGCGGCGCTGGTGGGCGGGTTCGTGGCGCAGGCGGTGGCGCAGGTCGGCGGGTTCAACTCGCAGGGACCCGAGGCGTACCGCGTGCTGGTCGCGCTGATGGCGGGGCTCGGCATCCTCTCGGTCGTGCTCCTGCTGCGGCTGCGCGACGATCGGCCGGAGCGAGCCGAGCTGGCGGCGGTCGGGTCGGTCGGGCGAGGAGGATCGACCGGTGGGGCGCCCCTGCGCCGTACCGTCGGCCTGTCGGCGGTCCTGCGCGACGGCATCCGCGTCTCCGATCGGCGCGACTTCGCGCGACTCCTGATCCCGGGCTTCCTGATCTCGCTCGGCGCGGGCCAGGTGATCCCGTTCCTGAACGTCTTCATCCAGGGGCGCTTCTCGCTGCCGCTGGCCTCGCTCAACGCGCTCTTCGCGGTCACGAGCCTGGGCACCCTGGTGGCCACGCTCATCCAGCCCGCGCTCGCACGCCGGTGGGGCAAGATCGGGTCGGTCGTGATCGTGCAGGGCGCGAGCATCCCGTTCCTGGTGGTGCTGGGCTTCTCCCCCGTCTTCTGGACGGTCGCGGTCGCGATGGCGGTCCGCAACTCGCTGATGAACGCGGGCAACCCGATCTTCGGGGCGTTCGCGATGGAGCGGGTGCGACCCGAGGAGCGGGCGACGTTCTCCGCCGCGAGTTCGCTGCTCTGGTCGCTGGGCTGGGTGATCGCCGCGCCCTGGTACAGCCTGCTGCAGGCGACGCTCGGGTTCAACGCCGGCTACACCGTGAACTTCGTCACGATCATCGTGCTCTACACCGTGGGCACGGCGCTGTACTGGATCTGGTTCGGGGTGGACGAGCGCGGGGTGCGACGGCGTTCGAGCACGGGCGTGGCGGACGCGTCGGGCGCGGGGGTGGCGGACGCGTCGGGCGCGGGTGTGGCGGGTGCGGCCGGCGCGGCGGGCCAGGCGGACGTGGGTGCGGCGGGCGGCGGGCACGGGGCGGCGGACGCGGCGGGCGATGACCCGGCGTCGGTGCGCGCAGCGGCCGGGGACACGTCGTCGGTGGCGGAGGCACGACGGTAGGGCCCTCGGCGAGAGCGGCGGTGCGGCGGCGGGCGTGGCGGCAGGCGCGGCGGGCCAGGCGGGCGCGGCGGGCACGGGGCCAGGTGGCTGACGGAGCCGGCGGCGCCCCGCGCTGGACCGGTGGGCAGGGGGCGCGCGGCGGACACGGGCGACGCGGGTGACGGGGCGCGGGGCTGTCGTTCCTGACCGTCGTCCGCCCGGTGAACGCGCGGACGGACAATGGCGCCGCTGCGGCGGGCTGCTCCCTGCCGCAGGTGACGTGGACGCGCGGCGCCACGCACGGATTGGGGCTCGTCCGAGGCAACCAGCGGCTCGAGATCCGGCGCGCCGGTCGGAACGATCGTCCCGCGTTCACCCCACGGACGTTGGTCAGGATCGAGCCACCCACCACCGTCCCCTGCTCGCTCGGCGTGCATTGGCCAAGAACCGGGCGCGCCAGGAACCGGGCGCGCCCGGTGCCGCCGCGGAGTGGGTGCCGGGCGCGCTGGGCGTGAACGCACTGGGCGTGAACGCGCCGGCTGTGAACGGGCTGGGCCCGCCACCCCAGGGGCCACCGAGCATCAGGACGGATTGCGGGTCTCGCAGCGGCCGACGCGGCCGGCGGCCTACCATTCAGGTACGCGACCGACCGCTCCCCCGCGGGGCGCCCGTTTCGCGGGGCGCCCGTTTGTGGCTGCGCGGGTGATCGCGGCTGACACCGCACTCTGGGGCACAGAACCCCGCCAATCCGGAGGATCCGTGACCGAACGCGACGACCCGACGTCCCAAACGCCGACCGAGCGGCTCGCCACGGGTGCCGCTCCCGCCCCGCCCATCCGCACGCTGGTGCGCGAGGCCGTCCGGCGCGCGTGGGTGCGGGCCGTCGAGTCGGGCGTGCTCCCGCCGGTGCCCGCCGACCAGGCCCCGCCCGAGATCGAGGTCACGCGCCCGGACAACCCGGAGCATGGCGACTTCGCGTCCAACCTCGCGCTCAAGCTGGCCCGACCCCTGCGTCGGAGCCCGCTGGCCATCGCCCAGGCGATCGGCGACGAGCTGCAGCGCGACCCGGACCCGGCCAACCCGATCGGGTCGGTCGAGGTCGCCCCGCCCGGGTTCCTGAACCTGCGGCTGGCCCCGGTCGCGATCCTGCGAGCGGTCGATGCCGCCCGGGCCGCCGGTCCCGCGTTCGGGCACGTGGTCCCGAGCGGTGTCGCGGCGGGTTCCGGGGCCGACGGGGCAGATGCGGGCCCGGCCAGGGCCGCCACCGCAGGCGCGGGCAGATCCCGCAGCGCAGCGCTCGAGTCCGGGCAGTCGACGTCCGACGCCGAGCGCCCCCGGCGGGTCAACGTCGAGTTCGTCTCGGCCAACCCCACCGGGCCGCTCCACATCGGCAACGCGCGCGGCGCGTTCGTCGGCGACCTCCTCTGCCGCGTGCTCGAGGCGGCGGGCCAGGAGGTCACCCGCGAGTACTACTTCAACGACTTCGGGTCGCAGGTCCGCCAGCTCGGCGCGTCGGTCCTCGCCGTCCGCGAGGGCCGGCCCATCCCCGAGGACGGCTACCACGGCGGCTACGTGCACGACCTGGCCGGCGAGCTGCCCGAGGAGATCCGGTCCCGCGCAATGGAGGCCGGCGACGAGGCCGACGTCTTCGTCGGCCGGTGGGCATCGGAGCGCGTGCGCCAGGGGATCGAGGCCAGCCTGGCCCGACTCGGCGTCCGCTTCGACGTCTGGACCAGCGAGGGCTCGCTCTACCGCGACGGCTGGGTCGACCGCGCGGTCGCGCGCCTGCAGGACGGCGGCTGGCTGTACGAGCAGGACGGCGCGCTCTGGTTCCGCTCGACCGCCTTCGGCGACGACAAGGACCGGGTCGTGCGCCGCTCCAACGGCGAGTTCACCTACTTCGGCTCCGACATCGGGTACCTGCTGCAGAAGTTCGACCGCGGCTTCGAGCACCTGGTCTACATCTGGGGCGCGGACCACCACGGGACGGTGGCGCGCGTCCGCAACGCGGCCGAGGCGCTGGGCTTCGACAAGTCCGCGGTCGAGATGCTGCTGATGGCCTGGGTGCGCTTCGTGCGCGATGGCCAGGAGGTCTCGATGTCGAAGCGCGCGGGCGAGTTCATCACGCTCGACGAGCTGCTGGAGGAGATCGGGGTCGACGCGGCGCGCTGGTTCATCGGCGCGCGAGGGCACACCAGCGGGATCGACTTCGACATCGAGCTCGCGAAGAAGCAGTCGTCGGAGAACCCCGTCTACTACGTGCAGTACGCGCACGCCCGGATCAGCTCGATCCTGCGCAAGGCCGCCGAGGCAGGGCTGGCGCCGGCGGCGTCGCTGGGGACGGTGGCATCGCTGGGGCCGGCGGCGTCGCTGGCGGGCGACAGCATGGCCGACGACCCGGTGGCGCTCGGGCTGGCCAGGCTGCTGCTGCGCCTGCCCGAGGTGGTCGAGGACGCAGCGGCGCTCCACGAGACCCAGGGCGTGACCGCGTACGCGACGGAGCTTGCGACCGCCTTCCACGCCTTCTATCGCGATCGGCGGGTGATCGACGCGGCAGACCCGAGGACGTCCGCTGCCCGGCTGGCGCTGGTGACCGCGACACGGCAGACGCTCGCCAACACGCTCGCGCTGCTGGGGATCTCCGCGCCCGACTCGATGTAGGCCGGCGACCCGCGGGCGGCGTGACCCGCGCGCCGGTCCGCAGCCGTGTGCACGTCGTGCACGCAAGCGACCGTCCGTGGCCATCGGGCCCCGCCGGGACCGACCCGGCTGCCGGTTTTGTGCGCCGGGTGCACACGATCGACTCGCGGCACGTCATTCCGGCTCGTGACGGGCCGCACGGTGCATCACCTGCACGTTCTTGCCGAACCGCCGACTCCACCGGCCGCGAATGGTCGCGTGGCGGTCGCTAATGGTCACCTGGTGCACACGCGACCCGCTGCCGGGGCCGTTTCGGTCCGAGCCGTGCACCTGGCGCACACCCGACGCGTCGGCCTGCCGAAGTGCGCCGGCGCGCCGAGGGGTGCGCGCGGCCCGCCGCACCGACACACTAGCGACGCCAGGCCGACACGCGGCCGCTCGCACCGACACGCAAGCGACGCCGCACCGACACGCGGCCGATCGCGGCGACGCATGGCCCGCCGCACCGACGCGCCAGGGGGCGCCGAGGCAACGCACGGTGGCCGATGACGTCGGGGCCGGGGCGGGAGCGGGCGATGGGGGCAGGAACCCGGGATCGGGGCGGGAGCGGGCGATGGGCAGGATGCGGGCACGCGCCGGGCCGTGCCCACGCGTCAGCTGCCGGCGGCCCCCGCGATCCGGTCGAGCGTCGATCGGTCGGACGCGAGCAGGATGGTGACGGTGCTGCCGACAACCGTAACGGCACTGCGGGCAGGTTGGGCCGTGCCGCCGGCGCCCGGCCCCGCGGTCTGCCGGGCATCCAGGATGCTGCGCGCCCCTGTCGCCACCTCGCCTGCGACCTCGGGTGCCCCCCACGTCGAGCGCCACACCAGGGCCCATCGACCGTTCGGACCGTCCCACGACGCCAGTCGATCGCCCTCCCAGCCGGACGCGAGTGTCTCGGCCTGGGTAGGGGCGGACGCGGGCGCCCCGGACGCGGGCGTCCCCGGCCCGCCCGACGCGGGCGCACTCGGCATCCCGGGCGCACTCGGCGTCCCCGGCCCGCCCGACGCGGGCGCACTGGGCATCCCGGGCGCACTCGGCATGGCAGCCCCCGGCGCAGCAGACGCGAGGGTCCCGAGCGCCTGCGCGAGCCAGACCTGGAACGTGAGCTCGCCCATGGTGTCGAGGCAGGACTGCGTCCACCCCGGGCCGAGCGCCGCTCCCAGGGCCGGCACATTCACCGCTGCCGGCGTCCACCCGGCGAGATACCGCTCGGGGTAGAGGATCTCCGCCATGGACACCGGCGGCCGCCCGTACGCGGCATCGACCGCATTCCAGCCGCCCTGCCCGTAGAGCGTCGAG
>JAJYDP010000300.1 GCA_021777365.1 Chloroflexota bacterium
GCGCGTCAGCGGGCGTCTGCGAGGGCGCGGCACCGGTGAGAATCCGGACGATCGGCGAGACCGCGCCCCGCGCGCGGGTCGGGCCCGCCCCCGGTAGCTCGACGCCCACGGGCGATGCCGGCCGGCGCACGGGCGGCGGAACCAACGGCGCGAGGAACCGCGAGCCTGGCCTCGCGCTGTCGCGCCCGTTCGAGGCCGCCCGCCGGTGTGCCCAGCCGAGCCAGAGGGCACGCTTCGCGCGCGTCAGTCCAACGTAGAGCAGGCGGCGCTCCTCGGCGAGGGCGTCGGGATCCGCCAGCGCCTGGCGGATGGGGAGCGTGCCCTCCTCGAGCCCCGGCAGGAGGACCGCGTCCCATTCGAGCCCCTTCGCGCGATGCAGCGTGAGGAGTTCGACGCCGCCCGCGCCCCGGGTCCGCTCCTCCTCGGCCGCACGGGCCGCGAGGTGGTCGACGAATGCGATGAGCGTGCCGTCGGAGTGCTCCTTGGCATAGGCGGCGGCGATGGCACGGAGCGCATCCCCGGAGGCCGCCCGCTGGCGCGCCTCCTCGCCCGCTGCCTGCTCGGCCTCATCGGCGAGCGCGAAGACGCGGTCGAGCACGGCCGCGATGCGCGCCGGGAGTCGATAGGCGCCCGGCTCCGCCGCCGTGTCGGACAGCTCGCGCCGGGTGGCGCGCCGCAGCTCCGCGATCGCCTGCCTGACCTCGGGCCGGGCGTAGAACCCGGTCCCGAGCACCTGGTACGCGATGCCTGCTGCGGCCAGCGCCGCCTCGAGCGGCACGAGCTGGGCATTCGTGCGCACGAGCACCGCGATCCCGGCGGGCGCGATCCCGGCCTGCAGGTGGCGGCGCACCTCGGCGACCAGCGCGGCGAGCTCGGCGTCGGCCGACGGGAACGCGTGGATCCCCGGGGCAGGCCCGGCGGGCCGGGTGGCCACGAGGCGCTTGGCGCGCCCCTCGGACGCGAGCAGCCGGTTCGCCAGATCGAGCACCTGGGGGCTCGAGCGGTAGTTGCGCGAGAGCGTCACCTCGCGGGCACCCTCGAAGCGCGCTGTGAAGTCGCGCAGGAAGGCGCTCGTCGCGCCAGTGAACGAGTAGATCGTCTGGTCCTCGTCGCCCACCACGCACACCTCACGGCGATTGCCGAGCCAGGCCAGCAGCAGCGCGAAGCTCAGGGCGTTCGTGTCCTGGAACTCGTCGACGGTGAACCAGCGGTACCGCTCGCGCACCTGCGCCGCGACCGCATCGTTGGACTCGATCAGCTCGAGCGTGCGCCCGAGCATGTCCTCGAAGTCGATGGCCCCGGCGCGCTCCTTGGTGCGCTCGTAGTCGCGCCAGAAGGACGCGAACAGGGCGGGCGGCAGGGGCCCCACGCGCCCCGCCGCGACGAGCGGATCCGCCCCGTAGGTGGCGGGGGTGAGCCGGCGCACCTTGGCCCACTCGATCTCGTCCGCGAGGTCCTTGGCCGGACGGAAGCGGTACCCGCCGGGCAGCGCCCGCGCCAGGCGGGTCACGAGCGGGGCCTTGGAGGCGAGGATCTCGGGGAGCGGCCGATCGCTCACCTGCGGCCAGAAGTAGGTCAGCTGGCGCAGCGCGGCGGCGTGGAAGGTCGAGGCCGCCACGCCGGGCACGCCCAGGGCGCGCAGGCGCTCCTGCATCTCGCGTGCGGCGCGCTCGGTGAAGGTCACGACCAGCGCGTGACGTGGCGCGTGGGCGCCGGACGCGGCGGCGTAGGCCACGCGCCGGGTGATGACCCGCGTCTTGCCGGAGCCCGCGCCGGCGTGGATGACGAGGGGGCCCTGCGTGCGCTGCACCGCCTGTCGCTGCTCCGGATCGAGATCAGCCAGCAGCACCTCGAGCGACGTCGGCTCGGCGATGAGGCGGGTTCGAGAGGCTGGTCGTGCTCCGTCGGTCACCAGATCCCTGCCCGCACCCTTGCAGCGCGCCTCGACGTCGCGCATTTCCCAGTTGCACTCATCGTCTGCGCCGCCCCAGACCGAGCAGCGACGAACGGTGACACCCTCACGGCCCTTCTCGGTTCATTTCGACACGCCCCCGGCGACGGTAGCGTAGGCGACCGGGCGGGAACGAGGAGGGCAGGAGGCCGCAAAGACCTGTGCTGCGGGACATTCAACGAGCAGATCATGCTGCGGCTGCAGTCCGATCGATGCGCGGTCCGCGGTGGACCGGCGTGACCCGTGGCGTAGCATCGACGGCGACGAGCCGGCATCCGCCCGGCATGCCAGGCCAACGTCCCGTACAGGGGGGCTGTCGACGATGGCGCACGGCGAGTACACACACATCGAGATCCCGGCCGACGACCTGGATCGCGCCCGCCGCTTCTACTCGGGAGCGTTCGGGTGGAACATCGACGCGATGGCGGGCTTCAATGACTACCTCGTCTACCGCACCACCGGCGACCATCCGGTGGGAGGCGGGATCGGGCGCAGGAACGTCAACGTCGCCCCGACGATCGTGAACTACGTCGAGGTCGACTCGATCGAGGCCTCGCTCACCAGGATCCGCGAGCTGGGCGGCGGCGTGAGCGGGGACAGGCAAGAGGTCCCCGGGATGGGGTGGTGGATCGGCGTGACCGACAGCGAGGGGAACGCGTTCGCGCTGTTCGAGCCGCGAAGGGGCTGAACTGAGGAGCGCCGCCATTCGCGCGGCGCAGTCGCTCGGCCGCGCCGGGATCGTGCGCCGGCAGGATGGCCAGGTCGCCCACCAGGAGCAACGGCGGCTTGCCCGGGCGACGGACGAGCAGCGACATCGAGCCCGGCGTGTGCCCGGGTGTGGGCAGCAGGAGGAGTGAACCGTCGCCCATGACGTCATACGCCGCCGTGAATGGCGCCACGGCCGGGTCGTGGGTCGGTGCGAACTCGATCCGGCGGTAGCGGACGCCCGGCAGGTCGATGTGCTTGCGCAGGAAGCCGCGCAGCTCGGGCCAAGGCTGCTCCATCGCCTGCCACTCGGCGTCGGCGACGATGAACTCGGTGCCGGGCAGGTACGGGATGCCGCCGATGTGGTCCTCGTGGAGGTGGGATCGGGACTCCGACCGTGGCACCCGGCCGCGCATAGCGCACCGTGACCTGGCGGCCCTCAGCGGACGTGAGGTAGATCCGGACGAGCCCGGCCACGATCAGTCCCGTTCGCGGCGGGTCGCCTCTCGTGTCGAAACGAACTGCGCTCGCTCGATCTCCCTTCGGAGATCGAGCGCCGGAGCTGTGGACGGCGCCCGTAGCATTACGGCAATGGTCGAGTTCGAGGCCTACGCCGCCGACTGCCGCGTGTATGGCAGCGTCAGCCTCGGTGACGCGCGCCTGACCGACCTGCTCAACGCCGCATCAGAAGTGCTGATCCGGGACGCGCGGCTCACGAGCCTCGCGGACGACCACGAGGTGGCGGTGCCCGAGCTCACCGTCGCGCTGGACGAGCTGTACGCGGTGGTGGCCAGCGGCCCGCGCGGAGACGCCGCCCGGCGGGTCCGGACACGCATGACCCGCGTGCGCGTGGAGCTGGGGCCGTACCACGTGGAGGGGACGCTGCACGGTCTCCCGGCCGGCGACCCTCTCGGCATGGTCCTGCGCCGGCCCGCCTGGGTGCCGCTCACCGATGTCAGGATCACCTACGGCAGCGGGCCGGACGGAGTGACCGACGAAGTGCCGACCCTGCTGATCAACCGCGAACTGGCGAGCTCGATGCGGGCGGTGGAAGGGGAGGCCGGCGTGCTGCGCTGGGAGGCGGCCAACCCGCAGGTGGGTGCGGCGCGGGCTGCCGAGCCGGCACGCCGAGCGGACCAGGGCGACGCGGGACGCGATCGCCCGGCGGAGACCCTGACGGCGGAGACCCTGCCTGCGCCGCCTGCGCCGCCTGCACCGTAAGGCGCCGCCCGGGTCGCCCCCTACCAGGTCGGATGCGCCAGCATCCCTCCGTCGACCACCAGGTTGGCCCCGGTCACGAACCGGGCCATCGGCGAGGCCAGGAACAGTACCGCGTCGGCGATGTCGTCCGGCAGCCCGAGGCGGCCGAGCGGCACGTGCGCCAGCCAGCGACGGACGCCGTCGGGCCAGTCCCGCTCCAGAGCCGCGTTCCAGGTCAACCCGGGCGACACCGAGTTCACGCGGATTCCGTGCGTCCCCAGCTCGAGTGCCGCCGCCCGCGTGTGCATGAGCACGCCCGCCTTGCTTGCCGCGTAGTGGCTGTGGGCCCACGCCGGCTGCAACCCCTCGATCGACGCGACGTTGACGATCGCGCCCCCGCCGCCCTGGGCAAGGAAGACCCGCGCGGCCTCTCGCGTGCAGAGGAAGACACCCCGCAGGTTCGTGTCGAGCAGGGCGTCCCAGTCGTCGACCGACTGTTCGGTGAGCACCCGTGACGGCTGGATGCCCGCGCAGTTGACGAGGATGTCGAGCCGGCCGAGCGCGGCCACGGCCGCGTCGATCGCCCGCCCCACCTGCGCCTCGTCCGTCACGTCGAGGGCCAGCGCGACGGCTGCGCCCCCGCGTTCGCGGATCCGCGCGACTGTGCTGCCGGGTGCCTCGTCGGCCGAGCGGGCGGCCACCGCGACCGCGGCGCCGGCCTCCGCGAGCCGGCCGGCGATGGCGGCGCCGATCCCGCGGCTCGCGCCCGTCACGAGCGCGACCGACCCCGCCAGGTCGACCAGGCGATCGACCGGGGGCGGCTCGGGCGGGGGGACGGCCGGGGCCATGGTGGTCCTCCTTCCCTGGTCAGAACCGGCACAGGCGCCTGAGGCGTTCGTCGTGCGCAGGGTACCGCCCCTCGAGGTCCGCCCATCGCGCGAAGGACACGCCGGCGTCCGTGTACGGCGGCGCCATGAAGGTCGACACGAGGCTCCACGGCCCGAGCGGCTCGGCCGCCTGCCAGGTGCCGGGCGGGACCACGACCTGGGGGCGCTGTCCGGCTTCGAGATCCGGGCCCAGGACCGGCTCGCTCACCGTCCCGGCGGCGTCGATGAGCAGCATCCGGACAGGAGCGCCGAGGTGGTGGGCCCAGATCTCGAGATCCTCGAGCCGGTGGAGCCCGGAGAAGTCCGGGTGCTCCAGCAGGTAGTAGATGGCGCTCGACCGTTCGTCGTGCCACGTCTGCGCGACGTGCCCGCCCTCCGGCACGAGCGGGGTCAGCCCGAGGACCTCGACGACCCGGGCGGCCGTCAACGTGTCGATCATGCCTCGCCTCCCATCGGTGCCGCCCCGGCGGCAGTCCCACCCCGGTCGCTCGACCGCCGGCCATGCTCCCCACGCTCGTCGCGTCCTGCCGTGGCTTCCCCGGCGAGCGCCAATCGGAGGCTGACGTACGCCAGCAGGTCGATGGCGAGCCCGCCCAGACCGGCGAGCTGGGAGCCGTAGAACACGAACACCTGGGTGACCAGGATCCAGACCAGCAGGCCGCGCAGGAACCAGTGGTAGGCGGCCGCCCTGGAGCCGGGCAGCGCGAGGACGCCACGCCCAACGAGCGCCGCGCCCACCAGGGTCGACAGGCTCTCGCCGACGTGCGACACGGTCCAGGTGTCCGGGCTGGATGACGAACCGGTCGTGAGCGCCAGCGCGAGCACGCCGGCGACCGCTGCGGCCGTGTACGCGACGACGGCAACCACGAGCGCGCGATCGAACCACGCGTTGGCCGCGAGTCGCTCGTAGGTGCCCGCCAGGCGCGCTGGGAGCGCCTCGATCCACGAGTCGTGCCCCACCGCCACTGGCAGATCGTCGAGGTAGCGGCGCACGTCGGGGACGAGCGAGGAATCCCCGGGGGAGTGCCGGAGCAGGGCCCGGATCCTGGCCCGCTCGGCGGGGTGGATCGGTCGCTCGAGGTGCCCCTCCAGCAGATCGAGCGCGTTCGCGAACGACTCGCGTGGCGTGAGCGGGCGCCGCCCCACGACGGCCCGCCCCACCAGGAACAGGGCCACGAAGACGACGTAGACCAGCGCGACCGCCGGCCGGAAGAAGTAGTCGTTGTCGGCCGTGAGGAACTTCCCGATCTCGTCGATGAAGGTCCCGAACCCGAGCCCGGCGACGATGGCCGCGGCGTGCTGGACGGACCGGTCGAGGAAGAGCAGCAGCATGCCCAGCGCGACGAGCATCAACAGGCCGCCCCACAGCATGTGCGCCACGTGGAGACCGCCGCCGCCGATCCGCGGGTACCCCGTCAGGGCGAGAAACGCCCGGATCCCGAGGAAGGAGCACACCGCGGCCACGAGGAACGTCTCGAGCAGCGACGCGGCATCGGCGTTTCGCGTCCGGCGTCGCAGGAGGTGGCTCACGCGTTCGAGCATACGTGGCGGGTGAAGCGTGCCGCATGTGCCGGCAGGGGGCCGAATCCCGCCCCCGCCGGGGCATGGCCGGGGTACGGGGATGCGGCGCACAGAGGTAC
>JAJYDP010000301.1 GCA_021777365.1 Chloroflexota bacterium
CGTGCGAGCTGGCGGACCCCGCGGAAACGGGACAGATGGCCCTGCGCCGTCGAGACCGGCCGATGCTAGATGAGCGATGGCAGCCACGCGTTCCGAACCCGGATCGGTCCGAGCCGCGAGCCGGACCCTGATCTGGGCCGCGCTCATCGACCAGCCTGGGTTCCTCGCTTGGGGCCGCCGCCTGCACCGCCGCTGGGTGGATCGATCGCGAGGAGCACAGAGTTCGATGAAGATCGCAATCGTCACGGAAGACGGCCACACAGTCAGTCAGCATTTCGGTCGGGCGCCCTACTACGCCGTGTTGACCGTCGAGGGTGACGCCATCGTGGAGCGGGAGCTGCGCGGGAAGGTGGCGCCGCACCTCGCGGGTGCACTGCGCGAGGAACACGCCGGATCGGGACCCCATGGCACGGACCCGGCGGCCCAGTCGCGCCACGACCAGATGGCGCAGGCGATCGCGGACTGCTCGGCGCTCATCGCGGGCGGCATGGGACAGGGCGCCTACGATCGCTTCGCGGCGCTGGGCCTGCGCCCCGTGGTGACGGAGTTGTCGAGCGTGGACGAAGCGGCCCTGGCGTATGCTCGCGGCCAGCTGGCCAACCGGGTGGAGCGCCTCGACTGACGGCTTCGTGCGGACCCGCCAGCATGTCGAGGCGGGCGACGCCGACGATGGATCCTCCGGCAGCGTGACCCGGGCCGCGCCCCCCGGCCCGGCGGCAGATGAGCAGCCAATGACGCGGCCCCGGAAACCGACGGCAGAGCGCGGTCTCTCGCTTTCTGAGGCAGATCGGTATCTGCTCGTCCTGCGCTGGGCCACCATCGGGGCCGCGGGCCTGCTGGCTCCGTTCAGCGGCACGGCGCCTGGCTCCCTCCTTGCCCCATTCGGGGCCGTGATCGCCGTCAACCTGGCGCTGTCCGGGTATGCGGCGCGACAACGGCCCTTCGCGAACGGGCGGCCGGTGGCGACGCTCGCCGTCGATGCCGCGCAGGCGCTGGCGGCCACGCTCCTTGCGGGCGGCGCGCACAGCCCCTTCTTCCCCCTGTTCCTGCTGCTCGTGGTCGAGCTGGCGATCGCCCAACCTGCCCGGCTGGCGGTGGCGTGGATACCCACCGCGGGCACGCTCCACGTGGCGGCCGTGGTCGTGAGCCAGCACGGGAACTGGACCGTGCTGGCCGCCTACATGGCGGTCGGCAAGCTGCTCGTGCTGCTGATCGTCGGGGCGCTCGCGATCGCGTTCACGGAGCAGGTCCGCCATGAAGAGCGGGACCGTCAGCTGGCCGAGCGACACGTCGCACAGCTGACGACGCTGAACGAGCTGTTCTTCGAGCTGAACCAGCCCACCAGCGACCTGTCCGGGGCGTTCCAGGCACTGCTCGGGGGGGCTCGGAGCCTCCTGCGCTCGGACGTCGGCATGGTCTTCCTGTGCGATCCCACGCTGGGCTGCTGGCGGATGACCGCGTCGCTCGACCACTACGAGACGCTGGGCGGTGAAACCCAGCTGAGCGACTGGGGATGGGAGATCGGCGCCCGCGAGACCTTCTCGGCCGGGCCCGCGTACGACCTGCCGCTGCCACCGGGCTGGCCGGATCCGCGTTCGCAGGCGGTCGTCGGGATGCGCCTGGGCACCCCCACCGGAGGCGAGCCGGGTGCCCTCGTGGTCGGGCGGACCGCTGGCGTGCTGGATGACGCCGAGTGGCTTACGCTGCGGGCCCTCGCCCGGGAGGCCGAGCTCTCGCTGCGCAACGCAGAGTTGCACGCGCAGGAGCACGCCCAGGTGGCCCAGCTGCGCCAGTTCGAGGAGGCCCGCCGCTCGTTCTTCTCGGCCGTGGCCCACGAGCTGCGAACGCCGCTGACCGTCCTGAAGACGCTCCTGCCGTCGCTGGGCGACTGGCCCCGCCTGCCCGCACCGCAGCAGGGAGAGGTCAGGGACATGGTCGACCAGAACCTGCAGCGGCTGGAGTCGATGATCACCGAGATCCTGGAGAGCAGCCAGGTCGAGGCGGGGGCGGTGACCTTGAACCGCGAGCCGGTGGACCTCGCCGTCCGCGCCGAACGGGTCGTGGAGAGCATGCGCCCGCTCTTCGAGCGCCAGCGTCAGCGGGTGACCCTCGACACAGCCCCAGATCTCCCGCCCGTCGACGGCGATCGGCGCCGCCTGGACCAGATCCTCTCGAGCCTGATCCACAATGCGTACAAGTTCAGCCCGGTGGGCGGCACGATTCGGGGCATCCTGGCGCTCGAGGGCGGGCAGGTCCGGATGTGCGTCGAGGACGAGGGCCCGGGCGTGCCGGCCGAGGCACGGGAGCGGATCTTCGACAAGTTCTATTCGCTGCCGGCACAATCCACGCTGGCGGGGGTCGGGCTGGGGCTGTACATCTGCCGCGAGCTCGTGGCGCTCCACGGTGGGCGCCTGTGGTATGAGGCGCGCCCGGAGGGCGGCAGCCGTTTCTGTTTCACAGTACCCGCCAACCGTGGGAGGCCAGATGGAGAAGGCAACGACCAGGATCCTGGTCATTGACGACGAGCGCGACGTCCTGCGCGCCGTCAGTCTGACCATCAGCCTGCAGGAGCCGGCGTGGCAAGTGCTGACTGCGCAGCGCGCCGAGGAGGGGCTCGACCTGGTCGAGACCGCGGATCCGGACGCCGTGCTGCTCGACCTGCAGATGCCGGACGCAGACGGCTTCGACCTGCTCCAGCGAATCCGGCTCTTCAGCGACGTGCCGGTGATCATCCTGACCGTCCGGGACAGCGAACTGGACAAGGTCCGCGGCCTGCAGCTCGGCGCGGATGACTACGTGGTCAAGCCCTTCGGGCATCTCGAGCTGCTGGCACGCCTCCGCTCCGTCCTGCGCCGGGCGGCCGGGCACGCCACCGCGGAGGAGCCGCCCTTCGCGTTCGGCGAGCTGCGCATCGACTGGGGCCTGCACCGCGTCACGCTGCGGGGCGAGGCCATCCGCCTGACCAGCACCGAGTACCGGCTGCTGGAGATCCTGGCTCACAACGCGGGGCGGGTGGTGGAGAACGGCGTCCTGCTTGCCCGCATCTGGGGTCCCGACGCGCAGGACGAGACGGACTACCTGAAGACGTACGTCCACCGGCTTCGCGCCAAGCTGGGGGACGATCCGGCGCAACCGCAGTACGTACGCACGGAGCGCGGCACCGGCTACTGGATGCCGCGGCCCGGCGCCGGGGGTGCGGATGACGTGGCGCAGCCCCGGCCAGGGGTCTGACCGGGGCTGCTGGAGGCGATCGGGGTCGCGGTCGATCCGCTCGCCTTTCGGATTCCGGGGTCACCGGCGCGGTGTGCCCACCGCGCCAGGCCGGCCCCGGGGTGATATCACATCGTCTGCGGGTGCTGCCGCTGCCCGAGCGCAACCGCCGCATACCCGGCGACGACGGCCACGATGATGCCGACGACGACGTCATTCCAGAGCGCCGCCGCGATCCCCGTGTAGCCGAGGACGAAGGGCGCCGCGATCAGCCAGAGCCCGACCAGCGCGTTGAGCCAGTCGAGCCCGCGATCGGTGCCTTCCTGGTTGGAGAGCGCCGCCCAGGCACCCAGGACGATCAGCACGGCCCCCACGATCACCGCGTCCCAGAGCGCCGCGGTCGTGACCGTGTACCCGAGCACGAAGGGGGCGACCACCTCCCAGATCCCGGCCAGGACCACCAGCCAGCTCAACGTCTTCTGCGTACCCATGGCGACTCTCCTTCGCGCCTTCCCGCCCCGGGGAACCCTTCCTCGGTGAACTGGGACTGTTCTACCGGCGCCGGGTGGCGATCCCGGTGAACGCCGGTGAACAATGGGTGAACGGCGACGAGTCGGCTTGAGGTACCCCGGGTGACGGCTACCGCCGCCAGATCTCGCCGGAGCCGATGGCACGCAGCGTCCCGGCGGCCACCACCAGCCAGAACGCGAGCAGCAGCACGAACAGCGCCACCGCCACGGACTCCAGCAGGCCCACGTGCCAGTTGCGCGCCAGCGCCAGCGTGCTGGCCGTGTACGCTCCGAGGGGGAACGTGAACGCCCACCAGCCAAGCCCATACGGCAGTTCTCCTCGCCGCAGGTACGCGGCAAGCAGCAGCACTGCCGAGGCCAGCCACCAGAGGCCGAAGCCCCACAGCGCCGCTGCAGTGAGCGACGAGAGCACGCCGACCACCGGAGCGGCCGTGCCCCACAGCGGCGCCCCGGCCTGCGCGATGCGGAGCAGTGCCAGGCTGCCCACGCCGATCGGCCCCAGGCCGATCCAGAGCGACGGCGCGAGCGGGGCGGCGGGCAGGGGGTGGAAGATCAGCCGGTCGTACAGCAGCGAGGCCACCAGCACGAAGAGCACGAAGCCCATGCCCCAGAAGGCGTACGCGGCGAAGATCAGCAGCGCTGCATCCGACGGGGCCACGTGCGGCACCAGCGGCAGGAGCGCCAGTGGGACCACGATGTTGACGACCGGCGGGATGAACCAGGCCCCGTTGGAAACCTCCGGCCCGACGGGATGCGTCACGAACAGCAGATGGGCGAACAGCACGCTGACCACGAAGGCGAGCACGAGTCCGATGGCCGCCAGCACACCAACGGTCAGGGTGACGTCTCCGGGCGCGCCGATCGACGGCCCGACGGTGGCGATTCCCACCGCCAGGACCAGGATGCCGCCCGGGAACGTGCCGTAGAGCGCGCCGGCCACCGGGTTGCCCAGGTCCGCGCGGGCCGCGTCGGGGTGCCCGATCCAGCGCGCGACGTAGGGGATCCCGAGCAGGACCGCGAGCACGGCCGACAGCGCGACCATGGTGACGCCGAAGGCCTTGTCGAGATCACCGAGGCCGGCGATCTGCCCCGGGTTCTGATAGGCGATGATCCCGACGATGGCCGTCCCCATGACGGCGCCATACCAGCCGGGGTGGAAGCCGCGCAGGCGCACCGTGGGCGCGGCCTCCGCGTCTTCAGTGGAGAACAGGGTGGTGGACACGATGAAACCTCCGAGCAGGACTGACGAACGAACCGAGGAGCCGGGTGTTCGTCAGGGTGGGGAGGGACACCCGTGACACGCCGGGCAGTGTCGTGCCGCGGCCCGCACGCGCGGACGCACCGTGATCTGCATCAGATGAGGTCGAGCGCCATCTTGAGCGCGATCACCCAGAGGAGGACGCCGATGATCCGCTTGAGCTGGGCGCCGGTGAGCCGCGTCCGCATGACGTGCGACCCGGCCAGCGAACCGGCGCCGGCCAGCACGGCCATCGTGAGGGTGAAGCGCGGGTCGACACCGCCCAGGGCGGCATGGCCGGCAAACCCGGAGAGCGACGAGAAGAAGACGGCGAGCGCGGTGGTGCCGGCCGCGATCTTCGGCTCCAGGCCGAGCCACGTGAGACCGGGCAGGATGATGTTGCCGCCGCCGACCCCCAGCAGGCCCCCCAGGAACCCGGCCACGCCCCCCACGCCCGCGCCGACGCCGGCCTCGGTCGACCGGCGCAGCGCGCGCCGCCCGGCCTTCGCGCGGTAGAACAGCATCATGGCGCCGGCAAAGACGAGGAAGCCGACGAAGAGCGCCAGCAGCACGCGGCGGTCGACGCTGGCGGTCAGGCGGGCGCCGAAGGGCGCCAGCACCACCGCGGCGAGGAGCACGGGGACGCCGGCACGCCAGTCGATGAGCCGTCCGCGCCAGTAGGCGACCGTGGCCGCCGAGAGGCTGACCGCGTTCAGCAGCAGCGCCGTCGACGTCGCCTGACCGAGCGGCACTCCCAGGTAGTAGAACAGCGGCACGAAGAGGAAGGCGGCGCCCAGGCCGGCCATGGCCATGACGCCGGAGAAGACGAAGACGCTGGCCCCGCCGACGGCGTAGAGCAGCACGGCTCGACGGCCCTCTGGATCAGCGCGGATAGCCCGAGCAGGACCCGCACACCAGCCGGCCCTCCGCCACCCGGAGATACGACTCGGCGACGAGCTCGCCGCAGGACGGGCAGACCGCGAAGCGGACCACTTCCTCGGGCTCGCTCCATGTGCGCGCCTCGACCGGCCCGACGGTCATGATCTCGTCCGCCGGCGCGTCCCAGACCAGGTGCACGACCTCCATCTGCTCCGCGTCGGGGATCTGCGAGGCTGGCATGCCCGCGGCGCGCTTCTGCATGAAGGCGGTTGCCCTGATACGCGGCTGGAGCGTGGGCTTGTACGCGACGCGGACGGCCTGCTTCGAACCCTTGTCGATGAGCGTGACCGCGAACTTCCCCTCTCCCGACTTCTCGATGTTGCCCTTGCCGAACGTGCAGCCGGTGGTGAACTGGATGCCGTCGCCGAAGCACATCCCGCCGTGGTAGTCGCCGGTCTCGATGATCGCGTGCAGCTCCTTGG
>JAJYDP010000302.1 GCA_021777365.1 Chloroflexota bacterium
CCCCGGCCGCGCTCCGCGAGGCAGTCCGCGCGTACGCGGTCAACCCGTCCAACAAGTTCAACACCCAGCTGGGCACGATCTCGTTCGACTCGAACGGTGACACGAGCCAGCACATCATCTCCTACTACAAGACGGACATGACCGCCGCCAGTGGGAAGGGAGACTGGGTGTTCGTTCGCCAGCAAGACTTCGGCACCAGCCAGTAGGCCGGTGACCCAGGGGCCGGGGGAGCATTCAGCTCCCCCGGCCTTCGTCCGCTTCCAGACGCCCGCAGGGCCTCACCGGAACCGCCCAATGCAGATGCCACGTTCGGTCCGAATCTCTGGGCGCCTCGAAGGGGGTCCCTACCGGCTGCTCGCGGCCATCGCCGTCAGCCTGGTGGTGGCGTACGTTCTCGTCGGCGCCCAGCAGTTCTCCAACTTCCTGACCATCGGGGCCATCTACGCGCTGATCGCGCTGGGCTACACGATGGTCTACGGCATCATCGAACTGATCAACTTCGCCCACGGCGACGTCTTCGGGCTGGGGGCCTTCGTCGCGCTCTGGCTGCTCACTCTGGCCGGATTCAACGGGGCGATCAACAACCCGATCGAGCTGGCGTTCGTGCTCCTGGCGCTGTTCCTGCTCACCATGGGGATCATGGGCATGGTCGGCGTGGTGATCGAGCGGGTCGCCTACCGACCCCTGCGGAACGCCCCCCGGCTGGCTCCCCTGATCACCGCGATCGGCGTGTCGTTCATCCTGGAGAACATCATGCAGGCGTTCTTCGGCCCCTCGCCGGTGAACTCACCGCAGATCTTCACGCTGAACGCCCGTTTCTCGGTCGCCGGAGCGTCGATCGGGTACCTCAACGTGTTCATCGTCCTGGTCGCCGTCGTGCTGATGATCGCGTTGCAGCTGTTCGTCGGACGCACCCGGCTCGGTCGCGCCATGCGCTCCACCGCGCAGGACCGCGAGGCGGCGCAACTCATGGGCGTTGACATCAACCTCACGATCGCCATCACGTTCTTCATCGGCTCCGCCCTGGCGGGCGCGGGCGGGATCGTGTGGGCCCTCTACTTCGGATATGCCGTGTTCAACCAGGGGTTCTACGCCGGGCTGTTCGCCTTCACCGCGGCGGTGCTGGGCGGGATCGGCAACACCACCGGCGCGGCGCTGGGCGGGTTCTTCATCGGCTTCGTGTACGTGGCAGCGGCGCAGTTCGGCTACTCGCGCTGGTTCGAGGTGTTCGTCTTCGGCATCCTCGTGCTGGTGCTCGTCTTCCGGCCCACTGGCCTGCTCGGGCAGCAGGTCGGAGAACGGGCATGACCGGCCCTGCGGAGTCCGCCCGGGGCGCGTCCCTGCCGGGACGACTGCGAGCAGCGCCGGGACGGCTGCGAGCAGCGTCGGCCGCGCACCGGTCGATCTCCTCGATCGTGACCATGGCACTGGTCACGGCGCTCCTGCCGGTCATCGCCACGGTGCCCCCATTCAGCGGCTTCAACCCGCAGACGGTCTGGGTCAACAGCTTCGCAGACGCCGGTGTGTTCGTCCTGCTGGCGCTCGGGCTGAACATCGTGGTGGGCCTGGCCGGGCTCCTCGACCTCGGCTACGCCGCCTTCTTCGCGATCGGTGCCTACACCTATGCGTTCGGGGCATCGCCCTTCTCGGGCAATGACTTCCCCTTCTGGATCATGCTGGTGGTGGGCGCCATCGTGGCGGCCACGTTCGGGCTCCTGCTCGGCGCACCGACGCTCCGCCTCCGCGGCGACTACCTGGCCATCGTCACCCTCGGGTTCGGCGAGATCGTGCCGACCGTGTTCCTCAACGCCGATCACTACACCAAGGGCACCAACGGCATCAGCGGCGTCTACCTGCCGTCCATCCTGGGGTACAACTTCGAATTCACGAATCCGTGGCCCTTCTACCTCACCATGACGGCGATCGTGACGTTTGCGATCATCGCGATCTTCAGACTCCAGGACTCGCGCCTCGGGCGGGCCTGGATGGCGATCCGCGAGGACGAGCTGGCCGCGGCGAGCAACGGCGTCAACACGGTCTCGACCAAGCTGCTCGCCTTCGCGCTGGGCGCTTCGACGGCCGGCCTTGGCGGCGCCTTCGTCGCCGCCAAGCTCTCGTTCGTCAGCCCGGACCAGTTCGGCTTCACGGTGTCGTTCACGGTCCTCGCCATGGTCGTGCTGGGCGGCATGGGCAACATCTGGGGGGTCGGCGCCGGCGCGTTCCTGGTATTCATCATCCAGACGGTGATCCTGAAGGAGCTGAACACGGTCCTGGCCGGGACTCCGCTCTCCGGGATCGACTTCCTCCAGTACCAGTACCTGCTCTATGGCCTTGCCCTGGTGGGCATGATGCTGCTGCGGCCCGAAGGCCTCTTCCCCAGCAGCCGGCGGAAACGTGAGCTGCACGCTGCGGAGGAAACACCCGAGGTGCCCGAGGGACCCGCTGCGGCCGAAACGACGGGCGGGCAGGCCTGATGAGCAGCGCGACCGACGCCGTGCTCCAGGACGAGGGGTCCCTGCTCCGCGCCCGGGGAATCACCAAGCAGTTCGGCGGCCTGGTGGCCGTGCGCGAGGTGGACTTCGACATCCCCAGGGGCGCAATCGTGAGCCTCATCGGACCGAACGGCGCCGGGAAGACCACCTTCTTCAACGTGGTGGCGGGCATCTTCGAGCCGACGAGCGGCCACGTGGAGTTCCTGGGGCAGCGGGTCATCGCGCGTCCCCATCGCGGCTGGCTGGAGCCGATCCTCTGGTTCTCTCCTTCCCTGGTCGCGGCCGTCATCGGGCTGGGCTACGCCTTCACGGTCCACTCGGAGCGGGTGGGCCTGCTGACCGGCGTGGTGGCGCTCGGGCTCCTGATCGCGATGATGATGATGGCGACCATCCGGACCGAGCTGTACCAGCGGCTGCTGACCCGGGCGGGCATCTTCCGCAGCGCGCGCCCGAACGACATGGCCCGCATCGGCCTGGGACGGACGTTCCAGAACATCCGGCTGTTCCAGAACATGACGGCATCGGAGAACGTCCTGGTGGGGATGCACACGCGTCTCAAGGCGACCCCGCTCGACGCGTTCCTGGCCACGCCCCGTAACCGCTCCGAGGAGGCGCACGCCCGGGCACGGGCCTCTGAGCTGCTCGCGCTGGTTGGCCTCACCGGTCGGGATGACGACGTGGCACGAAACCTGCCGTACGGCGATCAGCGCCGCCTGGAGATGGCGCGTGCCCTGGCCAGCGAGCCCTCGCTGCTACTGCTCGATGAGCCGACGGCGGGCATGAACCCCCGGGAGACGGACGACCTGACTGCGCTGATCGCGCGCCTGCGACGGGACCTGGGGCTGACGATCCTCCTCATCGAGCACGACATGCGCGTGGTGATGGGAATCAGCGACCGGGTCACGGTCCTCGACCACGGCGAGCGGATCTCCGAGGGTACGCCCGACGAGGTGCGTCACGACCCGCGCGTCATCGAGGCCTATCTTGGAGCACCGGCTGAATGAGCGAGACGATGGTCCAGCCCGCGCCCGTCGCGACCGCGCCGGCGAACGGCGGCCAGCCCCTGCTGCAGCTCCAGGACGTCCACACGTACTACGGGCACATCCACGCGTTGCAGGGCATCTCGCTCGAGGTACACCGCGACGAGATCGTGACCCTGATCGGCGCGAACGGCGCCGGGAAGACCACGACCCTCAAGACGATCAACGGCCTGCTGCACCCCCGGCAGGGCAAGGTCGTCTTCGACGGTCGCGACATCACCCACGTGCCGGCGCACCAACTGGTAAAGGCGGGGATCGGGCAGGCGCCCGAGGGTCGCCGAATCTTCTCCCGACTGACGGTCCTCGAGAACCTCCAGATGGGTGGATACACCAGGAGCGCCACGGAGGTGGCCGAGGACGTAGACCGTGTCTTCACGCTGTTCCCCCGCCTCCGCGAGCGCGCCAGGCAGAACGGCGGGACGCTGTCCGGTGGCGAGCAGCAGATGCTCGCGATCGCGCGCGCCCTGATGTGCCGCCCCCACGTGTTGCTGCTGGACGAGCCCTCGCTGGGCCTCTCCCCCATCCTGGTGCAGCAGATCTTCGCCATCATCCGGGAGATCAACGCGCAGGGCACCACGATCCTGCTGGTCGAGCAGAACGCGCTCCAGGCGCTCAATGTGGCCAATCGTGGGTACGTGCTGCAGACCGGGCACGTGGTCCTGGCGGGACCGGCTGCCGAGCTGCGCCAGAACGAGACGGTTCGGAAGGCCTACCTGGGCGAGATCTGACCGCCGGCGTGCGACGGCGGCACGCGCCGGGAGCGCGGCACCGATCGCCCGAGTGGTCTCCGGGGCCGGCTTCCGGGGCGCCCGTGCCCGGGTGTAGAGTGTCGGCCTCGCACTGAGGCCGAGCGTGGAGCGTCCCCTCTCGCCGGTCCCGCTCGCACGGGTCGGCGGCAACAGCCGACGGATGGCCATCCTGGTCGCGGCTGCGGCCATCCTGGTCGCGGCCGCGATTGCCAAGCCGTGGACGGTGCCGGCGGGCCGCGGCGCGGTCGGCGCGGCGGCGCCCGGGTTCCAGACCGGGGCCAGTTCCGGCGGACACGTGGCCAGGGCAGGTACGGGTGCGGGGCAGGCGGCATCCCCGCCGGCGGTCGCGGCATCCGCTCGCGCCGGTGCGCTCCAGCCGGCGGGCGGCGTCGATCGGGTTGCCGCGAGCAATCCCTGCTGTACCAGCGCGGGCGGGGCCGATCCTGTCGAAGCGGACGGCATGCCCATCTGCTACACGCCGGACGGCTGGCGCGTGGTGGCCGACACGGAGGAGAACGGCACCCGGTCGCGCATCTGGCTGCCGGTCGAGGCGAACGCGGCGGGCGGGCCGGGGGACCCGGGAGTGCCGCTGGCTCGGCTGATCGCGACACGCATCGTCGCCCTCGGATTCTGCGCCCCCGCCGGCGCACGTCCGGAGGGAGTACGCACCGCGATCCTGTGGTCCGGCGTGCCATCCGGGGCCGCTGCGGGGGGCCGCTACGTGCGGGTGGCCACGCTGCGCGCGGCTGCGCCCGCGGACGGTGCCCTTGCCGCCGCGGCGCCGGCACTGGCCGCCTGGCCGCCCGGTCGGTACGTGCTGCAGGTGCTGGGCGATGCTCCGGGGAAGGACGCTGCCTGGTTCGGGCTCGTGCTGGCGCCGCCCGCGCCGTGAACGGCCACCTCCGGTCCCGCCGCCTCGGGCCGCCGCGGCCTGGCTCAGCCGGGCGCCCGGGTACTGACGCGCGGATGCCGGGCGTCAGGCGCGCGGTCGCTCGGCGAGCATCTCGGCCAGCCCCCACACCACGATCGCCAGCCCGATCCCGGCCAGCCACAGCCCCATCGCGCGGTCCGGCAGCGCGAGCAGCCCGTCGTTGAGGATCTGCCAGGTCTTCAGCGCGAACCCCAGGATGCCCACCAGCCCCACGGCCCAGAACGCGAGCGGCCGGTCGAGCGCCATCGGCTGATCGCCGGCGGCGTAGGGGAGCGCGATCAGCGCGAGCAGCGCGATCGCCGCCACGAACACCAGGATGCCGAACCCGTCGAACGCCCCGGTGCGCTCGGGCGGCAACCCGATGCCCGCCGTCTGGCCCCAGGGAAACAGGCACGCGACCAGCGCCAGGATGGATCCGATGCCGACGATGACCCGGCCGCGCCCGAGCGTGCGACGGTTCACGGAGCCGTGTAGACCTCCGGCTTGAGGACGCCGATGAAGGGCAGGTTGCGGTACTGCTCGCCGTAGTCGAGCCCGTAGCCGATCACGAACTGGTCCGGGATCGTGAATCCCAGGTAGTCGATGGGGATGTCGACCAGCCGGCGCGCGGGCTTGTCGAGCAGGGTGCAGATGTGCAGCGAGCGCGGGTTCTTGCCGCGCAGGTAGCGAATCAGGTAGTTCAGGGTGAGCCCGGTGTCGATGATGTCCTCAACGATCATGACGTCCCGCCCGTCGATCGAGGAGCTCAGGTCCTTCAGGATCCGCACGAGCCCCGACGACTCGGTGGCCGTGCCGCCGTACGAGCTGACCTCCATCAGGTCGATCGAGACCGGGATCGTGATCGCCCGCATCAGGTCCGCCATGAACGGCAGCGACCCCTTCAGCACGCTCACGAGCGTCAGCTCGCGGCCCGCGTAGTCGGCGCTGATCTGCGCGCCGAGCTCGGCGACGCGAGCTCCGATCTGCTCCTCCGATACGAGCACGCTGGCGACGTCGGCGACCAGGTCAGGAGAGCGCATGGGGACTCAGATCCTCCCGGGCACGTGTGGGGCCGTCACGTGCGGACCACCTGCGCGGCCGCGGCGCGCCGCGCCGACCGGCGTCGACGGCGCGACGCCGTC
>JAJYDP010000303.1 GCA_021777365.1 Chloroflexota bacterium
AGGGCCGGCCCATCCCCCAGCTGCCGATCCGGTACCCGGACCTGGCCGAGGAGATGCGCCGCCAGGGTGTCGTGAACTTCGAGATGGAGGGCTCGGCGGTCCTCGTGCTCGCCGGGCTGGCCGGGTGCCGTGCCGGCGTGGTCTGCACGGCGTTCGCGCAGCGGGCGACGGGTGAGTTCCTGGAGGGGGAGGCGAGGGAGCGAGCAGAGTCGGATTGCATCGAGGTGGGCCTGGAGGCCCTGATGGTCCTGTCCGAGATGGACCGCCAGGTCCGCGAGGCGGGAGCGGCCAGCTGGCGCCCGGGACTCTGGTCCGCGGGCCCGGTCGACTGAGCATTCCAGCAACCGACGGCCCGCGGGCGCTTCCCGCACCGTCACCAGTGCCGGGCCACCCGGCGAGAGGAGCACAATTCGATGGCTGAAGCGTATTGCGTCAAGTGCAAGGCCAAGCGCGAGGTCAAGGACGCCGAGCAGGTCACCATGAAGAACGGCAAGCACGCCCTCAAGGGCAAGTGCCCCGTCTGCGGGACCAGCGTCTTCAAGATCGGCGGCTGACTCTCGGCATCTCGCGTCCCTCGCGAAGGCCCCGGCGGCTGCCGGGGCCTTCCCATACCTGCGGCGCGTTTCGCGACCTTCGCTGCGCGCACGCCAGGGGACTCACCCGGAACCAGCGGGCGCCGCCCGGCCTGCGCAGAGTGGGCCGTCCGGGGCATCGGGCGCCGGAATCCGGTTGGTACAATCGCGGTGCGATGAAGGACTGCCTGACGGCGAGGCCCCCCGGGACGACGGGGCCGAACGTTCCCGCGTCCGTTTCTCACGAGACCCTCATCTGCCGATCCGTCGGCCGACGACCGGCGCCGGTGGCCGGGCCCCGCGTCTCCCCGGCCTCGGGGGCCGGCTCCCTCACACGACGCCTCCGCCGTTCGCTCGCGAGCCGGGGCTCCACCGATCACTTAACCGACCGCGCCGCGATCCGGGGCGCCTGAGCTACCGGGTCGAGCCGGGCCGTGCCCGATGGGGGTCCGCGCGCCCCTCGTACCACGCCATCGATGCGCCCGCGCTCGCGGGCACCAGGAGGACACGCACCATGACCGTTCGCGTCGGGATCAACGGGTTCGGCCGCATCGGCCGCCAGGCCCTGAAGGCCATCATCGAGCGCACGCCGGAGCTCGAGGTCGTCGCCGTCAACGACATCGTGGACGTCGCTACCAACGCGCTCCTGTTCAAGCACGACTCCACCTACGGCGCGTTCTCCGGCACGGTCGAGCACACCGACGACGCCATCGTCGTCAACGGCCACGTCATCCGGAGCCTGATGGTGGCGAACCCCGCGGACCTGCCGTGGCGCGACCTGGGCGTGGACATCGTGATCGAATCGACCGGCCGCTTCACCGACGCCGACAAGGCACGCGCCCACGTCGAGGCGGGCGCCGAGAAGGTCATCATCTCCGCGCCGGCGAAGAAGGAGGACGTCACGATTGTCCTCGGCGTCAACGAGGAGACGTACGACCCCGCCGCGCACACGATCATCAGCAACGCGAGCTGCACCACGAACTGCCTGGCCCCCGCGGCGAAGGTGCTCCACGACACCTTCGGCATCGAGCGCGGCCTCATGAACACCATCCACAGCTACACGAACGACCAGCGCATCCTGGACGTCGCGCACAAGGATCCGCGTCGTGCCCGGTCCGCCGGGCTCAACATCATCCCGACCACGACCGGCGCGGCCAAGGCGCTCTCGCTGGTGATCCCCGATCTCAAGGGCAAGCTCGACGGCTTCAGCCTTCGCGTGCCGACGCCCACGGTCAGCATCGTCGACCTGACGGTGGACCTGGCGAAGGAGACCACCGCCGAGGGGATCAACGCGGCGTTCCGCGCGGCCGCGGCCGGCCCCATGAAGGGGATCCTCGGCGTGAACGACGAGCCGCTCGTCTCGACCGACTTCAAGGGCGATTCGCGCTCCTCGATCCTCGAGTCCGCGTACACGCTGGTCGTCGGCGGGCGCTTCGCCAAGGTCCTTGCCTGGTACGACAACGAGTGGGGCTACAGCTGCCGCGTCGCCGACCTGGCGAAGTACGTCGCAGAGCGCCTGTAGGCGCGCCTGCGAAGGACGCATGAGGGACGACTCATGGACAAGCAGACCGTCCGGGACTTCGATCCCAGCGGCAAGCGGGTCTTCGTCAGGGTGGACTTCAACGTCCCGCTCGAGGACGGCAGGGTCACCGACGACACCCGCATCCGCGCCGCGCTGCCCACCATCAAGTACCTGCTCGACAAGGGTGCCATCGTCATCCTCGCGAGCCACCTCGGCCGGCCCAAGGGCAAGGTGGTCGAGAGCATGCGGCTTCGCCCGGCGGCCGAACGCCTGGGCCAGCTCCTGGGCCGCACCATCCGGGTGACCGGCGACGCGATCGGGATCGGCACCACCGACGCCCTCGTGCGCATGAAGCCGGGCGGCGCGATCCTGCTCGAGAACCTGCGCTTCCACCCCGAGGAGGAGGCGAACGACCCGGAGTTCGCGAAGACGCTCGCGAGCTACGCCGACGTGTACGTGAACGACGCCTTCGGCACGGCGCACCGCGCCCACGCGTCGACAGTCGGCCTGGCCGAGCTGCTGCCCGCCTACGCCGGCTTCCTGATGGAGCGCGAGATCAACGCGCTCTCCAGTCTCATCGAGAACCCCGCGCGTCCCTTCGCGGCCGTGCTCGGCGGCGCGAAGGTCTCGGACAAGGTCAAGGTGCTCGAGAACCTCGTCTCCAAGTGCGACACGTTCTGCATCGGCGGCGGCATGGCCAACACGTTCCTGGTGGCCAGGGGCTACACGGTGGGCAAGAGCCTGCTCGAGCCGGACCGCGTCGAGGACGCGCAGCGCATCCTGGCCGACGCGGAGGCCCGCGGTGTCACCTTCGTGCTGCCCACCGACGTGGTGGTGGCCAAGGAGGTCACGCGCGGCGCCGAGCGCAAGGTGGTGCAGGCGAGCAAGGTCCCCAACAGCTGGTCGATCGTCGATGCCGGCCCGAACACCATCCGGGCCTTCGAGGAGGCGCTGCAGCCGGCCAGGACGATCCTCTGGAACGGTCCGCTCGGCGTGTTCGAGATCCCCACGTTCGGTGACGGGACCCGGGCCATGGCCCGTTTCCTCGCCGCGCGCGCCGACGAGGGCGTGACCACGGTCGTGGGCGGGGGCGATTCGGTCGCGGCCCTCGACCAGCTGGACCTCGCCGAGAAGATGACCCACGTATCCACCGGGGGCGGTGCATCGCTCGAGTTCCTCGAGGGGATCACGCTGCCCGGCGTCGCGGTGCTGAAGAACCGCGGGACGGCAACGGAGGCCGGCGAATGAGCGGGATCGAGGAGATCCGGGCGCGGGAGATCCTGGACTCGCGCGGCAACCCGACCATCGAGGTCGACGTGGTCCTGGAGAGCGGGGTCGCCGGTCGCGCCGCCGTCCCCTCGGGCGCGTCGACGGGTGTCCACGAGGCGGTCGAGCTGCGCGACGGTGACAAGGGCCGCTTCAACGGCAAGGGCGTCCTGCGCGCGGTTGCCAACGTCAACGAGACCATCGCGCCCGCGCTCCTCGGCATGGACGCCTCGGACCAGGCGACGATCGACGACACGCTGATCGCGCTCGATGGCACGCTCAACAAGGGCAGGCTCGGGGCGAACGCCATCCTCGGCGTCTCGCTCGCGTGCGCCCATGCGGTGGCCCAGGAGAGCGAGCTGCCGCTCTACCAGTACCTCGGCGGGATCCGCGCGCGGACCCTGCCCGTGCCCCAGTTCAACATCCTGAACGGTGGGAAGCACGCCGTCGACTCCACCGACTTCCAGGAGTTCATGGCGATGCCGGTGGGCGCCCCCACCTTCGCCGAGGCGCTCCGGTACGGGTCGGAGGTGTTCCAGGCCCTGAAGGCCGAGATCCACGACCGTGGCTTTGCGACCGGCCAGGGCGACGAGGGCGGCTTCGCGCCGTCGCTGCGCTCCAACCAGGAGGCGATCGAGCTGATCGTCCGTGCCATCGAGCGCGCGGGGTATATCCCCGGCGACCAGGTCGCGATCGCGCTCGACCCGGCGATCAGCGAGCTGGTCGAGGGGGAGCCGGACTCCAACGGCGAGCTCACCTACAACCTCGCGAAGGAGGGCCGGAAGCTGCGGACCTCCGAGATGGTCGACTTCTGGGCCGACTGGATCGCCCGGTACCCGATCGTCTCGCTCGAGGACGGCATGGCCGAGGACGACTGGGCCGGCTGGAAGGCGCTCAATGCCCGGATCGGGACGCAGGTCCAGCTGGTGGGGGACGACATCTTCGTCACGAACCCCGAGCGACTCGCCCGCGGGATCGCCGAGGGGAGCGCGAACGCGATCCTGATCAAGCTCAACCAGATCGGCACGCTCAGCGAGACGCTGCGGACGATCGAGATGGCCCAGGAGAACGCCTGGGGCGCGGTCGTGAGCCACCGGAGTGGCGAGACCGAGGACACGACGATGGCCGATCTGGCCGTCGCCACCGGCGTCGGCCAGATCAAGTCGGGCGCCCCTTCACGCACCGAGCGCGTGGCCAAGTACAACCGCCTGCTGCGCATCGAAGAGGAACTGGGGATGGCGGCCCGCTTCCCGGGCCGCCTCGCCCTGGCCCACACCCGCTGACCCTCCGCCGCGAGCGTGCGGCGGCTGTTCGAGGCATCATCTCGGGGGCGCGGACGCGGTCCCGCCCCCGAGCGCGATTCCCGGAGGGTCAATGATCCGCGTCCTGGACCGGGGCGCCATCTTCGCCGGCTGGGTCGGCGCGGGGATGGCCGCGGTCATCGTGCTGAGCTTCGAACTCGTGATCCCGGTGCAGCCGGTGGTCTTCTACTCCGCGCCGTTCGCCGGCCTGCTGATCGGGTACTACGCGAACGCCCGATCCGAGCGGGCCGGGGGCGCCTGGGGCCGGCTCGCCGCGAACGCCGTGTACGCCGGCCTGGTCACGGGGGTCACGCTGGCGCTGCTCTACGGTGCGCTCCGGCTGCTGTTCTTCTACGCGGACCAGGGGTACAGCGCCGACAACCAGGGCGGCGCGGTGACGTGCCGCCCTGGCGCCGACTGCACCTACCAGCGCTACCTGGCAGACCCGGCGTACGCGGCGGAGCTGCGCGCCGCCGGCGTCACGGACGCAGCCGGGTTCGAGCGCTACTTCCTGGCCGAGCAGCTGAACGGCGGAGTCACGCTCGTCCTCTGGACGCTCGTGCCGGCGCTTCTCGGGGGTCTCGCGTACGGCGCGTCGAACCCGCGGCCGCAGGGGCGCGCGCGGGTGGATCCGCCGGGCCAGTCCCCGGATGCCCCGGCGGCACTCCCGCCGGCCGGCGAGTAGGTGCGGCAAGCCGGTTCGGCGAGCAGGCGCCGCGAGCAGGCGCCGCCACGATGAAGCCCCGGGTTCTCACCCGGGGCCTGGGATCTGCAGGCAATCCGACCCGCCTGCGCAGTGCCGGACCGGGTCGGTGCGGCAGGCCCGCAGATGCCCGCCGCACGATCGCCAGGGTTACGCCTCGGGCTGCTTCTTTGCGCGAGGCGCGCGGGCGGGCTTCTTCTCGGCGGGAGCGCTCTCGGCATCCGCCTTGCCGGCCCGCGGACTGCGCGTCGCCCTGGGGGCCGTCTCCTTGCCTGCGGCGGTCTCCTTCGAGGCGGTCCTGCCGGCGGTGGCGCGCGGCGACCGGGTCGCTGCGGTCTTCGGCGCGGCGGCTGCCTTTGGCGCGCCGGCCTTTGGCGCGCCGGCCTTTGTGCCGGCGGTCCGGGCTGTCGCCGCCGGCGCGGCAGCGGTCGTCGCCGTCGAGCCCTCGGTCGCCTCGCCCCGGGTGGCGCGATGGACGGCGGCGCGAGCCTTGCCCGCCGCCGTCTGCTCGCCCTTGGCCTTCGTCGCGCGCGAGGCGGCGACGCGGGCCTTGGCCGCCTTCGCGGATGCCGCCTTGCCGGTGGTCTTCGTTGCCCGCGCGGTGCCCACCACGGCCGACCCGGCGAGCGCGGCGCTGACCTTGCGCATCAGCCGGCTCTTGCGGCGGGCGGCGGCGTTCGGGTGGATCGCCCCCGACCTGGCCGCCTTGTCGAGCGCCGACTCGGCCTCCGGGATCGACGCCGTTGCAAGCTCGGCGTCTCCGGCGATCGCCGCGCGCAGTGCCTTGGACACGAGCGTCCTGGCCCGCGACTCGCGAGGCTGGTTGATCTCGTGCCGGCGCGCGGCCTGGCGGTCGCGCTTGATGGCCTGGGGCGTTCGTGCGCCCTTCCAGTTTCGAGCCGAGTGTGCCAAGGCGGATCGATCCTCGA
>JAJYDP010000304.1:0-1761 GCA_021777365.1 Chloroflexota bacterium
GAGGCGGACAACCTGGGGAGCGGCCAGCGCGCGGACCAGGGGCACCTGATCGAGCTGCGGCGGCGCATCACGGAGCAGCAGGCGCAGGGGTTCCCGCTGGCGTTGCGCGATCTCGCGGTCGACGGGAACGACCTGCAGCGCGAGCTGGGGCTCCGACCGGGACCGCTGGTCGGGGCGCTGCTGGAGCGCCTGCTGGATGCCGCGACCGGCGATCCCGCCCGGAACACGTATCGCCAGTCGATCCTTGATGCGCGGGTCTGGCTGCCGGAGATGACGCAGCGTGTCAACGCGCGCGGCCGCCGGCCGGGCGCTTCTGGCGACAGGCCGCCCGGCGGGGGACACTCCGGCGTGCGCGGCGAGGCCGGTCGCGGCCCGGAAGCGCGGGCATGATCGAGCGCCTGCTGGAGGCGGAGCGCGACCTGGCGGTGGGGCTGGTCGACCGCGCCGAGGAGATCTACCGCGGCCTGGCCCGGGGCGACCCGCGCAATGCGGTCGCCGTCGTGGGGCTCGCGCGCTGCGCGCTCGAGCGCGGGGACGAGCAGGGTGCATATGCGCTGGCCGTGCGGGCGCTGGCGATCGACCCGGACGACGCGGCGGCGTTGCGGATGGAGGCGCGGCTCTCGGAAGTGCTCGCGACACGCGGGGAGCGCGTCGAGCGGCCGGCGCTGGTGACCGGCGGCGCTGCGACGGGCGGCACGGGCAGCACGTCGGGCGGGGGCACACCGAGGCGCCGCCTGCTCCGGCGTATCCTCGGCCGCAGATGAGGCCCAGGCTCGCATGAGGGTCCTGGTCACCGGGGGCGCCGGGTACGTCGGCAGCGTGTCGGTGGAGCGGCTCGTCGCGGCCGGACACGACACCATCGTGCTCGACTCGCTCGTCACCGGGCATCGCGCCGCGGTCGTCGACGGCGCACGGCTGGTGCACGGCACGCCGCGGGACCGGGAGACGCTGGAGAGCCTTCTGCGCCGAGAGCGCATCGAGGCCGTGCTGCACTGCGCCGCGCGGTCCCTGGTCGGACAGTCGGTGGCCCAACCCGCGCTCTACTATGGCGAGAACGTGATCGGCGGTGTCGGCCTGCTCGACGCCATGCTCGCCGCGGGAGTCGAGCGGCTGGTCTTCTCGTCCACCGCCGCGATCTACGGGGTGCCCGAGTCGGTGCCGATCCCGGAGGACGCGCCGCTCGCCCCGATCAATCCGTACGGCGAGACGAAACGCACCTTCGAGGGCGCGATGCGCTGGTACGGGGAAGCGTACGGGTTGCGCGGCGTCGCGCTGCGGTACTTCAACGTGGCCGGCGCGTCGGAGCGGAACGGCGAGCAGCACGATCCCGAGACGCACCTGGTCCCGAACGTGCTGGCGGCGGCACGCGGTCGCCGCAACCTCACGGTGTTCGGCACGGACTACCCGACGCCGGACGGCACCTGCGTCCGCGACTACATCCACGTCGAGGACCTGGCCGACGCGCACCTGGCGGCGCTGGAGCTGACCGCACGGCCGGCCGCCGTGAGCGGCGGCGGCTCCGGTCCGGACACCGCCGGCGTGGAGCACCCGGCACCCGCACGGGGCGGCCTCACCGTCTGCAACCTCGGGTCGGGGTCGGGCTTCAGTGTCCTCGAGGTGATCCGGGCGGCCGAATCGGTCGTCGGCCACGCCATCCCGTACGAGGCCGGACCGCGGCGGCCGGGGGATCCGCCCGCGCTCGTGGCGTCGAGCGCGCGGGCCCGTGAACTGCTCGGCTGGACGCCGCGGCGCGGCACCCTC
>JAJYDP010000304.1:1771-6288 GCA_021777365.1 Chloroflexota bacterium
AGGATACCCGGGATAAGGCGACGGGCGCTACGCCGCCGGGGCCGCCTCCGCGGCGCGCTCCACGGGCCTCGGCCGGTCCGTCACCCCCCGGAGGACCAGGAACCCGGCCACCATCAGGCCCAGCTGGGCGATCACCGCGAACCGGTAGGCGTCGCGCCCGAGCGACGGTTCCAGCACGAACAGCGTGATGCCCCAGATCACCGGGCCGGTCACCGCGCTGAACTTGCCGGCGAGTCCATAGAGCCCAAAGAACTCGCCCACCATCTCCGGCGGAGACAGGCGCAGCATGAACACGCGGTCGCTGACCCAGGTGCCCCCCAGGGCCGCCCCGGCCAGGCCGCCCACCAGGAGGAACACGGTCTTGTCGAGCGTGCTCGCCGCCAGCAGCAGGGCCACGCACCAGAGCAGCAGCACCGTGCTCAGCGTGCGCTTGGGACCGACGCGGTCGACGACGAATCCCCACGCGAAGCTCATCACGATCGCCACCACCGTGACGAGGACCAGCACCGTCTGCGCGTCGGCGTCGGAGTAGCCCACCGCGGCGGTCGCGAAGACCGCCATGAACTGGATCACGGTGTTGATCGGGTCCGTGTACAGCAGGCGCGCGACGAGGAAGCGCAGGAGACCGGGGTACTCGGAGGCATGCCGCGCCGTCCGCGCGATCTGCGCCCACGACCCGCGCAGGTCGATCTGCGTCAGCGCATGCGCGGTCCGGCCGCGGCGCTCGCGGACCACCACGAAGATCGGGACCGCGATGATGGCGAACAGCACCGCGGTAAGGACGAAGCCGAACTCGGTCGGCTTGCCGTCGTGGAACCCCAGGGCCCGCACCGCCGCCGCTCCCACGATCGTGCCCACGTAGCCCAGCCCCACGCCGATGCCGCTCACCCGCCCCCGCGTTTCGGCCGTGCTCACCTCGGGGAGCATCGAGTCGTAGTAGATCAGCGCCGCCTGGTAGCCGAAGTTCGCGACCGCGAACACGGCCAGCCCCCACCAGAAGTAGATCCCGAGGACGTCGAAGCCGAGCGGGTCGCCCACCACGCCCACGACCGCGGTCGGCAGGATGCACAGCACGGTGAAGAACAGCAGGAACGGCTTCCGGACGCCCGCCTGGTCGGAGACCGCGCCCATGACCGGGGAGACCAGCGCGTTCAGCAGCATCGAGATGCCGACCGCCACGCCCCAGACCAGGTTCGCCTCGCCCTGGCTGCGTCCCAGCCGCGCGTAGAGCGCGAGCACCCAGAGCGGCGCCAGGTAGCTGATGATGTTGAAGCTGAAGATGGTGTTGGCGAGGTCGTAGAGCGCCCAGGAGGACACGCCGAGCCGGGAGTGGTTGTGGGCCTCGTCGGCGGGCGACAGTGCCGCGAGACCGGCGCCGGCGGCGACCGCGTCGGTGACCATCGGCGGGATGATACAGGGCGGGGGTAGCATGCTGGGGTGGCCGACGTCGCCGACATCCCGTCCGACCCGCTCGCCTGGCGGCCCCAGTACGCGCGCCCGAGCCGGCGCGCACGCCCGATCGCCGATCCCCTGATCGAGCCGCTCTGGCGGGGGACCCGGGTGCTCGTGCACCTGGACACCTCGCGGCGTGCGCCGGACGGTGGCACCTGGTGCGCCATCCTGGACGGCGAGGGCGGGGACGCCTCGGATCTCGAGCCGGCCGTCACCGCCGCGCTGCGTGGCGCCGTCTCCGCCGCGGACGCGGTCATCGACGGCTACCTGACGGACCAGGCCACGCGCCCCGGCGAGAACGTCACACTGGTGTCGATCGGCCGGCGAAGCGGCAACATCGTGATGGGGCACCGCATCGAGCCGGATGTCGCGCCACCGATCGACGACGGCACCCCGCGCCCGGTGGCGTTCGTCGCCGTGGACCTCCTCCGCATCAACGGCCAGGACCTCTTCGACATCCCGCTGCTCGAGCGCAAGCGCCTCCTCGATTCGCTGCTGGAGGTGGGCGATCTCGTCCGTCTCTCGCCGTACACGCGGCCACCGGTGGATGGCTGGATGCGCAGCTGGCGCGCCGCGGGGTTCGCGGGCGTGATGCTGAAGGCGGCCAACAGCCGGTACCGGCCGGGGGCGGAGACGGACCAGTGGACTATCGCGCTGGCCTCCCAGCAGCGGCGCTGAGCGGCGCGAGGGGCCGCCCATGAGCAGGCTGTCGGCGTGACGGGTCGAGGGGACCCCACCGAGCCCCGGCTCGACCTCGCCATCTCGGTCCGGCGGGCGCGACCCGGGGACACCCACGCCGTGCTCGATTTCGCGCGCGCGACGTGGGACGGGTGGGACTACATCCCGTCGGTCTGGCGATCGTGGCTCCATGCGCCCGACGGCGTGCTGCTGGTCGCGACCCCCAACGTGCGGCGCGAACTCGACCTGTACGGCCGCCCGCTCCACCTGGACCGCCCGATCGGGATCGCCCGCGTGGCGATGCTGTCCCCGGACGAGGCGTGGCTCGAGGGCCTGCGGGTGGATCCCGGCGTGCGCAACCGCGGCGTCGCGCGGCTCCTGCACGGGGCGTGCCTCGCGTGGGCCCGGGCGCAGGGCGCCACCAGCGTCCGGTACGCCACGGGCGCGGGCAACGAGGGATCCCACCGCCTCGGCGCGCACCACGGGTTCCGGCTGCTCCGGCCGTGGCGCAGCTACCAGCCGCGCCGCGACGAGGTCGAGGATGCCGACACGGAGGATGCCGAGGCCCATGCCGCCGGCGCGGACGACGACGCGTTCGCCGACCTGGCCGACGAGGCGGAGGGTGAGATCCCGCTCGACCTTGCCGTGCTGGCAACCGGGGAGGGGCTGGACGACACGTCGGACGCCGGGAGGCAGCATGAGGCGCCCGACGGCGTCGAGGAACCGGGGCCGGGCGAGGCCGCCGGCGAGCCGGGACCGGGGCAGGGGGCCGCCGCCTCGGCGGGAGCGCCGGCCGGCCGGGCGTCGCTCACCAGGGAAATCGGCCATCGCCGCCTGCGGCGTGCCGGCCTGATGCTCGACCCGCGCGCCGCTCCCGAGGCATGGGCGCCATGGTGGCGGCGGGTCGACGCCGATCCGACGTTCGCGCTCGGGGACCGCCTGTACGAGTTCCGCAGCTGGGCCTTCCAGGAGCTGACGATCGACCGGTTCGCGTCACACGTCCGGTCCGGTGACGTTCTCGTCCTCGAGCGCGGCGACCTGCGCGGCCGCGTGCGGTGGGCGCTGGCGATCGTGCCGCTCGGCGAGGCGATCGCGGCCGACGAACGGCCATGGGCGGCGCTCGTGGCCGGGGACGGCGACGAGGTGCTGGAGCTGGCCGTGGCCACCCGCGCGGCCCTCGGGCGGCCTCTGCGCCTCCGCGTGCCGGACGGGGCACCCATGGTGGCGACCCGCACGGCCGCCTTCGTGGCCGCGGGCCTCCCCCCGGCCGACGACACGCTTCACATCCTCGCGCGGGAGCTCCCGCCGGACGCCCCGATCGATGTCGGCGGACCCGGCGCCGTGACGTTCGAGGAACCGCCGCGGCACGTGACGGCTCTGCCACGCACTGGGCGCTGATCGCGGCCGGCTGGACTACAGTAGGGCCATGCCGTCGCCAGTCCCGCCGGCCCTCCGCGATGCCGTCGAGCGCGTGGGACGCGCCGACATCATGGTGGGCATCCCGAGCTTCCGGAACGCGGCCACCATCGGCCACGTGGCGCGCGCCGCGCAGGCCGGCCTGGTGCAGTACTTCCCCGACCTGCGCCCGGTGCTGGTCAACGCCGACGCGGGCTCGCCCGACGGCACGCAACGCGTGGTGGTCGAGACCGAGCCCCCCGACTACGTCGAGCGGATCCTCCTGGTGCGGCCCCGCAACCGGCTCCAGCGGATCAGCCTGACCTACCCCGAGGTCGACGGCGTCGGCGGGAAGGGCGCGGCCCTGCGGACCGTGTTCGAGATCGCCCGCGCGCTCGAAGTGCAGGCGCTGGTGGTGGTCGACTCGGACCTCCGCTCGATCCTGCCCGAGTGGATCGAGCTCCTGGCCGGGCCCATCCTGAAAGGCGGCTTTGACTTCGTGTCGCCGCTGTACGCCCGTCACAAGAACGACGGGACGATCACGAACACCGTCACGTACCCACTGACCCGCGCCCTCTACGGGCTGCGCATCCGCCAGCCCATCGGCGGCGACTTCGGCGTCAGCGGCGACCTGGTGGACCACTACCTGGAGCAGGACGACTGGACCCCCGAGGTCAGCCGGTTCGGCGTCGACATCTGGATGACGACCACCGCGATCGCCGGTGGGTTCGCCGTGTGCCAGGCCCGCCTGGGGGCCAAGGTACACGACCCCAAGGATCCAGGCTCGGACCTCGGTCCCATGTTCAGCCAGGTCCTCTCCACCATCCTCCGGCTCACCGAGCGCCACGCCGACCGCTGGCTGCAGGTGCGCGGCTCGCACGACGTCCCCGCGTACGGCTTCGAGCGGATCGTCGAGCCGCCCCCCCTGCAGATCGACTTCCTGCGGCTCCTGGAGGAGTTCCACCGGGGCCGCCTGGCGCAGGCCGAGCAAT
>JAJYDP010000305.1 GCA_021777365.1 Chloroflexota bacterium
GGCTCCCGCCGTCAGGCGCCGGGTCCGTTCGTCGACCAGCGGGGAGAGCGCCTGGTAGCGGGCTGCGATGGCCGTCTCATCGATCACCCACCCATCATACCATAGCGCTAATTAGCTGACAATCCCTAACGTCATCGTGTGTGGAAACGTCGCCGCGCTCCCGTCCCGTCGGCTGACCGGATGAGAGCACGGCGTACCCTTCCGATGAGCCATCAACTCACGGACAGGAGGTACGCCGCGATGGCACGGTACCACGCCCGGCAGCCCGCGCCCACGTCCGGCGCGGTCGTCACCGACACGTTGGAGGCGGTCGCCCGGGAGGGCGCCCGCCGCATGCTCGAGCGGGCCCTGGAGGCGGAGGTCGACGCGTTCCTGGGACGCGACCGCTATGCCCCGGGCGGCCGGGAGACCGGCTACCGCAATGGCCACGGCCGGCCCCGCGAGATCGGCATCGGCACTTGGTCGGTGGACGTGCGCCCACCGCGGGTGTCGGATCTACCGGCGGGGGCCGAATCCTTCAGCTCGGCGCTCCTGCCGAAGCGACGCTACTTCAGCCGGGAGACGCAGCGCCTGTTCGCTCGGCTGTATCTCGAGGGGCTCTCCAGCGGCGACTTCGAGCCCGCCTTCCGGGGGCTCCTGGGCGCCAAGGCCCCCTTGAGCGCGTCGACGATCCTGCGCCTCAAAGCGGCGTGGGAGGCCGACTACCGCGCCTGGCGGAGCCGCCCCGTCCGCGGCCGGTTTGCCTACGTCTGGGCCGACGGGATCTATCTTGGCGCGGGGCTCGAGGACGAGCACTCCTGCCTGCTCGTGGTCATCGGGGCGCGCGAGGATGGTGCCAAGGAGCTGCTCGCGATGGGCTTGGGCTACCGCGAGAGCACGGAGTCCTGGGCCGGCGTCCTGCGCGACCTGCGGGAGCGCGGCCTCGGAGCGCCGCTGCTCGCGGTCGGCGATGGGGCCCTGGGCCTGTGGGCCGCACTCTCCGAGGTGTTCCCCTCCACCCGCCACCAGCGCTGCTGGAACCACCGGGCGCGCAATGTCATCGACCAGCTCCCGAAGCGCCTCTGGCCGGAGGCCCGCCGGCGGCTCCGGGAGGTCTGGTGGGCCCCCACCCGCGCGGCCTGCGAGGCCCGCCGCGACGAGGCCGCGCGCTGGCTCCACGCCGCTGGCCAGGACCAGGCCGCCGAGACGCTCTTCCGCGACTGGGACGACTTCGTCAGCTTCTACGACTTCCCGGCCGAACACTGGCCCCACCTGCGCACCAGCAACCCGATCGAGTCGGTCTTCGCCGGGGTCCGGCTCCGGACGAACGTGGCCAAGCGGGCCCGGGTCCGGGAGAACGCGCTCTACCTCGTATTCAAGATCGTCGAGCGCCTGGGCCGCCACTGGCGGACCCTCAACGGTGGCGCCACGCTCATGACCCTCGTCCTCGCCGGCGAGCGGTTCACCGACGGCAGCCTCGTCAGGCGGGCACCAGCAGAGGAGGAGATAGCGGCCTGATCACGTCACCCCGGAAGGGAGTTTCCACGCAGGTTGACAAAGGCTCCGCCGGCCGCGCCCGCTCGTAGTCCGCCCAGAACTCGCGCTCGGGGCGTTTCTGTTCGTCGGGCAGCACAGGGAGGTCTATCGCCCAGAGCCGGTCGAGCAAGTCGCCCCGCGTCGCGAACTCCTCGATGCCGTTGAGCAGAATCGGCCGGCAGGCATGCACCAACAGCTCATCGAGGTCGGTGTACTTCGTGCGCAGGGGAATGCTGCCGCCGCTCGCGATCACCGCCAGGTCGTCGGACAGCCAGGGAGGCAAGGCGCTCACGTTGTCGATGGCGAGGACATGGTGGTGGTGCACCGCCACGAGCAGGCTCTCGCGCTCTCGCGGGATGGGCATGACCGGACCCGTGGTCGGATCGGTGAGGCTCCGCAGGATCTTCACCGTGGTCGTCTTCATGGATCCCTGCTCGCCCCGGATCGCGCCGATCGCATACGGCCCGCCGCCGCGCAGCGCCTGGATCATCCAGCCTTGCGCGATCCGGAGTCCGTCGCCCTTCACGGTGAGGAACCGCTTCAGATCGTCGAGCGAGCCGCCCCCGATGGGCTCCGGGTAGGCGGCCGCGCTAGCCTCATGCCGGAACCGGACCGGAATGCGTTCGGTCAGGTGCCACCCCTCCGCGCCGATCTCGATCGCCCGACCGGAGCTATCCCCCATGTTGAGGTAGAGCCTGCCCCCGTGCTCGGCGACCCGGAGGAAGACCTGCCGCTCCTGCCCTTCGTACAGGGCCGCGGCCTCCAGCTGTTCCCGAGCCTCGTCGAGGGCCGAACGACCGGCCGCGCTGTTGTTCTTGGAGTAGAACCGATGCCCCAGGTAGCGGCGCATGGAACGGGAGTCGATGGGCACCGTCTCCACGGGCGGCTGACGGGGACCTGCATCACGCTCACTCTCGCCGTGGCCGTCGCCCCGCACCGGGCGCGTGGCGTACGCGATCCCGTCGGGATCGTGGAACAGCTCGATCCCCTCGTCCTCGCGAATCAGCTTGACGAGCTGCGTCGCCTGCGACGGCGCGCGACCGCCTCGTGATCCATTTCGACCGTCGGCCCGGTCGTCGTCATCATCGCCGCGATCGACCTGCCGGACAGCGTGCAGACCATGGCCGGCGCCGGCCTCCGGTGTGAACGTGTCGGCCGCCTCGAACAGGGCCGTCAGCTCATCGAGCGAGCGCCCCGTCGGCGTGAACGGCTCCGCCCGGCCGTCACCGCCTTCGCCATGTCGTGCAGCTCCGCGGCACTCTTGTCGGGGAAGAGGTGGTCGGCGGCGTCGCCATGCTCGGGCGCGTCGGGCCACTCGACCAGGCGCACGCCCGCGGCGATCCCGGCAAGCCCCGCCCCGGTCCTGGCCATGTGGCCCCGGCCGACGTCGTCGTGATCGGGCCAGAGGGAAACGCGGTGCCCGTTCAGCTCCCCGAGCGGTGTCCGTCCGGGACAGCTCGCGGCCCCGGTGACGGTGCCCACGGCGGGGATCCCAGCCGCGACCAGCGCGTCGCTGCCTTTCTCGCCCTCCACGATGATGACCACGGAGCCGGACCAGTCGCCGAGCCGCTCGGTGTTGTACAGGGGCAGGTCCCCGAGGGGGACGCCTCCGAGCCCGGGCGTTCCATCCGGCTGCTCCCACCAGACGCGCTTGCCCTCGGGGCCGCCGTCCTGTCGGCAGTGGACGGCCATGATCTCGCCGCCAGCGGCGCGGATCTCGTAGCGGACAACGGGATCGGTGCTGCTACTGTTGACGGTGCGGGGTGACATGCAGGTGTGTTGCTCCGTTCGAGCCCCGCGGGTGCACAAGCGCCGCGGGGCTCGTCCTTATGTCGGGAGGTTCACGCTGGACGCTTCTCGGGAGTAGACCCTCACGCGTCGGAACCCGACCGATGCTGGGGCTCGCGATCTGCCGTGCTCGGCGCGGCGGTCTGCGCCTCCACCCACTCGGCGAGCCGGCGCTGGGAGACGCGCACGCTTCGGCCGATCCGGATGACGCCCGGCAGCGTGCCCGACGAGGCCATCTCGTAGGCACGACTCCGGGCGATGCCGAGCAGCTTGGCTGCCTCCCCCACCCTCAGCAGCTTGGCGTCGTCTGCGCTCATCCGTTGACTCCTTCGGGGTTGCGGCGTGTTCCGGTCCGGCCGATGGTGTGCTATCCTGCCGGACGTGTCGAGCGATTCACCGGATGTTCACCGCTTGCAAATCTATCCGTTGCAATCGATGACGGACGGTGGGCGCGACTCGGTCCTCCTCCGGCGTCCGCGCGGCGAGTTCACCTGGCGCAGCGATCTGCGGCCGGCCGCATACGACGACGGCGAGCCACCCGTCGACGACGCGTCCCTGGTGGACCGCTTCCCGAGCGGCCTCGGCCCGGAGGTCCTCCACGTTGCGGAGGAGACGGCGCTCGATGACCCTGCCCTGGCACTCATGGCGGGGATGCCCGGCACGACCGTCGAGTGGACGTTGCGACCGTCCGGCGGCGCGGCGCGCTACGCCCCCGCGCACACCAGCGATCGGTTCGATCCCGGGCCCTGGCTGGTCCCGACGGGCGATCCGATCGCTGGCGAGTGGATCGCGCCACTCGGCGACCCCGACCTCATCCGCCGGTTCACGGGGCTCGCCCACTGGGACCAGCGGCGGGCAATCCTCGACTTCGCGAAGCGGTACGGCTGGCTCGGGCTCCCCCAGCGCCTGAGGCCGGCCGATCAGTCGGCGCCGGACCGCTATCTCGTCGGCGAGTCGCTGGGCTTCTGGCAGCGGGAGTTGAACCGGTTCATGGACCTCTGGTGGCTGCATCAGGCAGTTCGCACCGTCCGACACCCGACTCGCTACGGGCCGGGGCCGCGAGAACGGGCGCGGGCGTACCTCGCCGAGACGATCGTGTGGGACGGTTCCGAGGTCCAGTGGCGCACGGAGGGCGAGCCCGTGATCGTGCGGCGTGCGCACTTCGATCCCTCCGAGCGCGATCGCGATCGCGGCGAGGTGCTCGGGGTGCCGGTCCGGCGGGGGGACGTAGTCGGCGCCGCCGCGGCGTTCGTGGTGGCCCAGATCAACGCGAGGCTGCGGGGCCGTGTGAGCCCGGTGGTGGTGGCCTCGGGCGACGTGATCCGGTTCCAGCCGGAGGACCTGCTCGGGGCGATCTACCTGCTGGTGGCCCGGCGGCTGCATCAGGGCGGCGGCCGGACCGAGCGCAGTTGCGCCAATCCCGACTGCCCGACGGGCGTCTTCTTCGCTCGCGGGAATCAGGTGTACTGCTCGGAGGCGTGCCGCGCGGCCGCCGGCTACCGCCGCCGGCGTCGGCGCTCATCCGAGGCTCCAGAGGATCGGCGGCCGTCAAGCACGTCGACGCTCGAACCGAGCGTCGACACCACGGAGGGCGACTGACATGGGACGACGTGGATCGCACGAAGGCTCGATCTACCAGCGCGCCGACGGTCGGTGGGTGGCGTCAGTCAGCGCGGGGTACGCGGACGGCAAGCGGCGGCGTCACGTCGCCTACGGCGAGACGCGCGCGGAGGCTCGTCAGCGCCTTGCCGAACTGGTCAGGCAGACCGACGAAGGCCGTTCTCCTCCCCCTGCCGCGCTGTCCGTGGCGCGGTACCTCCACGACTGGCTCGACGGTTCTCGGCCTCGCCTTCGCGCCTCGTCGTGGGCCGCGTACGAGATCGCGGTGCGGGCTCGTCTGGTCCCCGCGCTCGGTCACACGCGCCTGGCGAGCCTCACCGCGGCCGAGGTGCGCCGGATGATGGCGGAGCTCGAGGCAGCGGGTGTCGGCGCCCGCACGCGCGACTACGCCTTGGTCACGCTCAAAGTGGCCTTGGCCCGCGCGGTCCGCGATGGCATCCTCGGCCGCAATGTCGCCGCCGCCGTCGAGCGTCCACGCCTGCAGCGGCGGGAGATGCCCGGCCTCTCACCCTCCGACGCCCACGCCGTGATGGACGCGGTGGCGACGGATGCGCTGGGACCCATGTACCTCGCCATGCTCGGCGTCGGCCTGCGCCTCGGCGAGGCCTCCGGCCTGCGGTGGGCCGACGTCGACCTGGAGGGTGCCTCGCTCAGCGTCCGGCACGCGCTCGTCCGGGTGCCGCGGCCGGCGCGCGCGGCCGGTGCGGATCGCCTCGTCCTCGCCGATCCGAAGACGCGCTCCTCGGTGCGGACCGTCGCCCTGCCCGCCTTCGTCGTTGCCGCCCTCCACGAGCAGCGCCGGCGTCAGCTTGCGCAGCGACTCCTCGTCGGGGAGAGCTGGGAGGATCACGACTACGTCTTCGCCGGTCCGTTCGGCGGCCCGGTGGACCCACGGCGGGTGCACCGGCGCCTGCGCGAGCTGCTCCTCTTGGCCGGCCTGTCGCCGATGCGCGTGCATGACCTGCGCCACGCCGCGGCGTCGGCGATGCTCGCCGCGGGTGTCCCCATCCGCACCGTCGCCGACACGCTCGGGCATGCGGATGTGCGGACGACGCTCGGCGTCTACGCGCACACCGTGCCCGAACTGGCCCGGGAGGCGGCCCGCCGCATGGACGAGTACGTCGCCGCCGGCTCCGCTTGAATCCGCGTGGCTACACGATTGGCTACACGGCGGGTAGAGGAAGGCCCCTCCGGGACTCCGGAGGGGCCTTCTGGCGTTCTATTCGTGCGGCGCTGGCGTTCTATTTGTGGTCGGGGCGCCGCGATTCGAACGCGGGACCTCTTGAACCCCATTCAAGTGCGCTACCAGGCTGCGCTACGCCCCGACGGCGGCATTCTAGCAGAGGCCGTGACCCCG
>JAJYDP010000306.1 GCA_021777365.1 Chloroflexota bacterium
GCACGATCGCGGCAACGTGGCCGCGGGGGAGGAAGTGGATTTCCTGCCCTTCGAGGGCCTGGTGTAGCGCCTGCCGTAGCTTCAGAAAATACGGTTGATCAGGTCCTCGCCCAGGCCGATCGGAGTCCGGACGCGCTCGTCCGTGATGCGGCGGCCTTGGTCCGGTCGCGACGCGCAGCGCTGCGTCGGTCGGGTGACGAGCTGGCGTATGCGCTGGCCGAGTCGATCGAGCGTCTGGCGACCGTGGATGCCGACGCGCTCGCGTTCGTTCAGGACGCCGACGCGATGACCTTCCTCGCGATCAACGGGAGAGATGATCTCCGGGAGCGACATCTGGCAGTCCTGCGTTCCGAAGCGGCGCTGAACGATCTCCTGTAGTCGGAGAAGGATTTCCATCGCGTGACGCTGGAACCCCAGGCGGAGCGAGGCCCACGCTCGTGCGGCGCGTTCTGCTGGGGGAGCGGCTGGTCACCGGATAATCGGGTGGGGGCCAGGGTCACCCCGGCCCCTCCCACACCACCGGACGTGCGGGTCCGCATCCGGCGGTTCGCCAGCGCTCCCGGAGGCGACGAACTCGATCGGCAAGGCCGACCAGACCGAGATCGGTCCAGTATCGGTTGGGCAGCGCCCGATGCAGCGGAGCGGAGCCCGAGAGCCGCCAGTAGCCACGGCGACTGTAGGCCCACTGATGGGCCTGCCAGGCCGGGACGCCACGGGCGATCAGGTTGCGCCGGCGCGCGGCCGGACGCTTCCACTCCTTCCAGCGGACCTGTCGCATCCGCCGTCGGAGCCACTCGTCGAGCTCGGCGAACACCGACGGCGTCTCGGCCAGCGCGAAGTAGGCGGTCCAGCCCGCGAGGAACCGGTTGAGCAGGGCGAGCCGCAGCGGCATCGCGATGCTCCGGTGGCGATCGGTGAGTTGGCGTAGTCGAGCCTTGAGGCGACGCTTCGCCTTCGGGTCGAGCCTGATCCTTACCTCTCCGCCGCGGACGAAGAACCCGAAGCCCAGCAGACCTCGGACCGTCGCCCGGGCGATGCCACTCTTGTCCCGGTTCACCCGCAGATGGAGCCGTTGCTCCACGAAGGCCGTCACGCCGTCGAGGACGCGAGTCGCCGCCCGTTCGCTCGCCACGTAGACCCGGAGGTCGTCGGCGTAGCGGACGAAGGCATGGCCCCGCCGCTCCAGCAGCTGGTCGAGATCATCGAGCATGATGTTCGCGAGCAGCGGGCTGAGGGGCGACCCTTGCGGGGTGCCCTCCACCGTCGCGACCTTCACGCCTTCGACCATGACCCCGGCGTCGAGATACCGGCGGATCAAGCGAAGGATCCGCCGATCGTCCACCCGTCGGGCCACACGGGCCATCAGGGCGTCGTGGCGCACCCGGTCGAACGAAACGGCGACACACTGCCCATCTCGAGGGGTTTCCCCCTGAGGTCGCGATCGTCCGGCCGGGCCACCCCCTCGAAGGATACCTGCTGCCGATCCTGAGCTGGCGCCAGCGCCCTGACGGATTGTGCCTGACCCTGATCCTCCCGGATGGCTCCAAGGGGCTGATCCCGGCGTCATGGACGGACCTCGACGCACGACGCGACGCGAGCGCGCACGAGGACGGCGCGGGGCTCGGGTCGAGCGGCGCACCGGACCGACCGCTCCACGGTGCGCCCGGTCCCGATGAGCGCCGCCGAGGGCCGACGGTCGGGTCGCTCGGTGGACTCAGCGACCTTCGCCACGCCCGCGCGGTCGTCGACGGATTGCTGCGCCGCCTCGAACCTGCCCCCGATGATCTGCGGGGCACGGCCAAGGAGGTGACGCATGCAGCAGCTGGTCCTGGAGCTGGGGCTCCCGGCGCCCCCGCCTGCGGTGTGGGAGGCGCTGACGCCCGACGAGCGCGAGGCCGCGGTGGCCGCCCTGGCGCGGCTCATGGCGAAGGCAGCCATCGAGGACGAGGCGCCACCCGAGGAGGTACCCCATGACTGACCGCTCGACGATCACCGCGGCCCACCGGCGCCGGAGCGCGATCGTCTACGTCCGCCAGTCGACCCAGGCCCAGCTCGAGCGCAACCGGGAGTCGACCGCGCGCCAGTACGCGCTCGTGGAGCGGGCCCGGGAGCTCGGCTGGGCCCAAGAGCAGATCACCGTCATCGACGAGGACCTCGGGCTGTCCGGCTCGGGGACGGCCGAGCGCAGCGGGTTCGCCCGCCTGGCGGCCGAGACCGCCCTGGGCCGGGTCGGGATCATCCTCGGGCTCGAGGTCAGCCGCCTCGCCCGCAACAGCGCCGACTGGTATCGGCTCTTGGACCTGTGCGGGATCACCGATACGCTCATCGGGGACGGCGATGGGATCTACCATCCGGGTGCCTTCAACGACCGCCTGCTCTTGGGGCTGAAAGGGACGATGTCGGAAGCCGAGCTGCACGTGCTGCGGGCGCGCCTCGAGGGCGGCATCCGCAACAAGGCGGCGCGCGGCGAGCTGCGTCGCGGGCTGCCGGTCGGCCTGGTGTGGGGCGAGGCCGACGGCGAGATCCTGCTCCATCCCGACGAGGCCGTGCGGGGCGCCATCGCGACCTGTTTCGCGCGCTTCGCCGAGCGCGGCTCGGTGCGTCAGGTGTGGCTCTGGTTCCGCTCGGAGGGCCTCGGCTTCCCGACCCAGACGAGCCCGACCGACCCGATCCGCTGGGTGGCCCCGACGTACACCGCGATCCACAACACGCTCACCAACCCCGCCTACGCCGGCGCCTACGCCTACGGCAAGACCCACCACGAGCGCTTCGTCGACGCGGCGGGGCGGGTGCGCGTGCGCACGCGGCGCCTGGCGCGGGAAGCGTGGGCGGTGCTCATCCCCGAGCACCACAGCGGCTACGTCGACTGGGCGACGTTCCTCGCGATCGGGGAGCGGATCGGGCGCAACGTCCGGCCCCGGCCCCATGCCGCCGGGGGCGCGGTGCGGGAGGGCGCGGCGCTCCTCCAGGGCCTCGCGGTCTGTGGGCGCTGCGGCCGCCGGCTCCACGTCCACTACAGCGGGCGCGCCGCCACACCCGGCTACCACTGCTCGGGGCGCGACCTCGTCGAGGGCCGCGGCCGCTACTGCCTCTCGCTCGGCGGCCGGCAGATCGAGGAGGCCGTGGCCCGGGCGTTCTGTGCCGCCCTCGCGCCGGCCGGGATCGCGGCGGCGATCGCCGCCGCCGGGGCGATCGAGGCGGGCACCGAGGAGGCGCTCGCCGCCTGGCGCCTGGAGCTCGAGCGGGCGCGCTACGAGGCCACCCGCGCCGAGCGACGCTATCTCGCGGTCGATCCCGACAACCGGCTCGTGGCGCGGGGTCTGGAGACAGCCTGGGAGGAGCGGCTGCGGGAGCTGCGCCATGCCGAAGCGGAGCTCGAGGCCCGGATCCGCCGCCGGCCCCCCGAGCTCACGGACGGGGAGCGCGCCTCGATCCGCCGGCTCGGCCACGACATCGAGCGCGTGTGGGCCGCGCCCACCACGACCGACCGGGACCGCAAGGAGCTCCTGCGCACGCTCATCGAGGAGGTAATCGTCGACGTTGACCGACCGGCGGCAACCGCGGCGCTCACCGTGCGCTGGCGGGGCGGGGCGCGCTTCGCGCTCGAGGTGGCGCTGCCGCGCTCCAACCCGCCCGTCGTCCGCACCGCCGAGGACACGATCTCGCTCGTGCGCCGTCTGGCCCGTCATCACCCCGACGGCCAGATCGCGGGCATCTTGAACCGTCAGGGCCGGCGCAGCGCGACCGGCGAGCGCTTCACCACCAGCATCGTGGGGAGCCTGCGCCACTCCTGGCGCATCGCGCGGTTCGAGGCGCCGGCCGAGCGCGAGGGCGAGCCCGTGAGCGTCCAGGCGGCGGCCCGGATCCTGGGCGTCGTGCCCTCGACCGTCCACCGCTGGGTCAACGACGGGTTCATCGCCGCCGAGCAGGTCACCCCGGGCTCCCCCTGGCGCATCCGGGTCACGTCTGACCTGCGCGCCCGCTTCGTGGAGGAGGCGCCCGTGGGCTGGCTGCCGATGCTCGAGGCGACGCACGCCCTCGGGGCCTCCCGGCAGACGGTGTTGCAGCGTGTCAAGCGCGGCGAGCTGCGCGCCGTCCACGTGCGGCAAGGACGTCGCCGGGGCCTGCGGATCGAGGTCCCCAAGGCCGATCGAGGCCTCTTTGACGCCCTCCCCGCAACCGCGGGGGCAGTGTGATGGGGCGTCCAAGAACCGGTCGAGATCCACGTCGACGACCCAGGTCCGGCCCTCCTCGATCGCCCGCCGCGCCGCGTTCACGGCCTGGTGGGCGCTCCGTCCCGGCCGGAAGCCGAAGCTGCGGTCGGAGAACGACGGCTCGAAGACGGGCGAAAGGACCTGGCTCAACGCCTGCTGGAGGAAGCGATCCAGCACCGTCGGCACGCCCAGTTCCCGCTCCCCGCCGCCGGGCTTGGGGATCGTCACCCGCCGGACGGGGCTGGGGCGGTACGTGCCAGCGTCGAGTGCGCTGCGGATCTCCGGCCAGGCGGCCTTCAGGTGGGGGCGCAGGGCTTCCACCGTCATGCCGTCGGAACCCGGAGCGCCGCCGTTGCGCTCGACGCGCCGGAGCGCCCGGGCGAGGTTGTCAGCTGAGAGGAAGCCCTCCCAGAGTCCCTCGGCTCGGGCGGGGTGAGGGGTGATCGCAGGAGACGCCGGATCGGCGCTGCGCTCTGCTGCGGGCCTGGACGGCTTCACCGTCCGCCCCCGGGTGCAGGCCCACCAGCTGGGTGGGATGGCTGCGGTCGATGCGCCGATCGCGAGTACTCGGGCGTCCTCCCTCGCTCTCGCGTTTGGCCCTTCCCGGCGTCAACGATCCCCGCCGGTACTATGGCCGCTGCTGACTCCTCGCCGGTCCACCGCCACCTCACGGTGAGGGCGGCCGGATCGCTCCGGCACCCGACGAGGCCTCCCCGGATAAGGACAGCCGCCGTCGTCCCAGCCCCGCCGCATCTACCTGACAGCCCCTTGGTGGTCGCGGACGTCACCGTGTCTGGCCGGCTCATCCGGGCTGCCCAGCCTCGTATGCGGTTCGTGTTCCTCGGGTCGGGACTTTGCCTCGGGCTTCCTTCCGACCCCACCTCGCGGTGACGCCGTTGCCTCCGGCTAGGGGTTCGTACCACCTCGATCCCCAGAGGACTTGCACCTCCAAGCTGCTGCCCATGCCGGGCGTACCAGGGCCCGCCGCCGCCACCACGGCGGCGGGAGGGGGCGGCGGCGCCGGCGCGTCCGGAGCGAGGGCCCCGGAGAAGGAGTCGCGCATGTCGCCGGTCGCCTTGCGGAACTCGCGGATGGTCGCGCCGACGCTCTTGCCCACCTCGGGCAGTCGCTTGGGCCCGAGCACGAGCAGGACCACGATCAGGAGCACCAGGATGTGCCACGGCTCAATTGCACCCATCAGGTCACCTGCAGCGACCGTTGCCGGCGGGCGGGTGCGTGTCTGCGCCGCTGCACATCGCAGCCGCCATGGCACGGTCAGCGGTCCTCCGTCACTCTACGCGGATCGCCACGATGGCGGGATGGTAGATGGGCGGATCGCGTTACCCGGCCTCCGGCAGTCGGTGCCGCGCCACGAACACCGCGGCCGACGGCACATTCCTGGACCAGCGGTAGCCGTTCGCTGCGTCGACCGACCGCCGCCGTTGGCGCGACTACGCCCGGTCGCTTGCTCGCTCCGGCTCCTCCCGGCGGTAGGGCGCGTCGAGCACCACGACGTCACGGCGGCCGACCAGCGCCTCGCGGATGCGGGACGCGTTCTGGTTGTAGAGGATGCGGTCCCACGGGTGGCGCGGCAGGTACTCGGGGATGAGCACGACCGTGACCTCGTCGGGATGCTCGGCCCGCGCCGTCTCGAGGTAGCGCACGAACGGGTTGACCAGGGAGCGGTAGGGCGACTCCACGACCACCACCGGGATGCCCGGCACCTGCTGCTCCACCTGCTCGCGGAACCGCTCGCCCTCCTCGAGGGCGCCGGTGATGTGCACGACCTCGACCTGGGGGGCCATGGTCTGGCCGACCCGGATCGCCTGCACCACCGCGCGGGTGAAGGCGGGGGCCGCGACCACCACGTGCTGCGGGCGGTGGGGCGGCGGGATGACCACCCGGGGGCGGACCGCGAGGCCTCGGACCTCCTCGGCGTACGCGTGATGGACGAAGAGCATGAGCGCGACGAGGATCGGCACGACCACGAGGATGATCCAGGCGCCCAACGCGAACTTGGCGATGGCGAAGATGACCACCACGATCGCGGTGGTC
>JAJYDP010000307.1 GCA_021777365.1 Chloroflexota bacterium
AGCAGCTTGACCAGCGCGGACGAGTCGAGGTAGACGGTCACCAGGGCTCCTCGTCGCGCAACTCGCGCAGGATGTCCGAAAGACTCGGCCCAGGCCCGAGGTCGATCGGCTGACCGAGGTCCGCGATCTTGCCGGTGCCGGGCGTGGCACGGCCTTCCGCGATGAGGCGGTCGAGCACCGACATGGGCTCGGCAGGCGTGGGCCCCAGCCGGGCTACGGGTCGCCCGTGCTCGGTCACCTCGAGCGTCTCCCCGGCCTCGACGCGCCGCAGGTAGACGGACAGGTTCTGCCGGAGCTCACGCACGCCGACGCGCGCCGGTCGATGGGTCTCGCTCATGTAGCACACGGTAGCACATTCGTGCAGACCTGGGGCCGCCGGGTGGCTCACCGGGGCGCCAGGTAACTCACCGGTGGCGGATTCGCTGGGGTTTGAGTACGGCGAGGTGCACGTCGACGGGAACGACGGCGTTGCCTGGTGTGCCGCGAAGGGGACCGTCCGGGCGAGTGTGGACGGCCAGAGGTTCCGGTCGGCCGTGCGGATGTCGGGCGTGCTCGTCCGAGTCGGCGATGGCTGGAAGATGGCCCAGTGGCACCTTTCGTTCCCGGCCGCGGGGCAGCAGGAGGGCCACTCGTTCCGACGGGTGCGTGTCGCGCGGCCCGGGGCGCCTCACGCGGCCCGGGAGCGGACTATCCGCCAGGCAGCCGGTGCCTCGCCACGAACGCGGCGGCCTGCGCGCGACGCTGCAGGTTGAGCTTCGCGAGGATCGAGCTCACGTAGTTCTTGACAGTCTTGTCGGAGAGGAAGATCTCCGCCGCGATCTCCTTGTTAGTCTTGCCCTCGGCCACGAGCAGGAGGATCCTGCGCTCCTGGCTGGTCAGGGCGCCCAGCTCGTCCTGGTAGGTGCCCGACGCGACGCGCCGGACGCGGTCGAGGACCTGCTCGGTGATGGCCGGATCGAGGAGCGAGCCGCCTCGCCCGACCACCTCGAGCGCCGCGACCAGGTCGCGCCCCCGGACCTGCTTCAGCAGATAGCCGCTCGCGCCGGCCACGATCGACGCGAAGATGGCCTCGTCGTCGGGGTAGCTCGTGAGCATGACCACGCGGATCTCGGGGTGCTGCGCGCGGATCTCCCGGGTGGCCTCGATGCCGGAGCCGTCCGGGAGCCGGATGTCCATCACGATCACGTCGGGTCGGTACGTGTGGGCCTGCGCGATCGCGTCGGCTGCCGAGGCCGCCTGCGCCACGACCTGGAACCCGGCGTGATGGTCGAGCAGCGACACGATGCCCTGCCGGACCACCTCGTGGTCGTCCACCACCAGGATCCGCAGGACGGGGGGAACCGAGGCGTGCGTCCCGTCCGCGGATCGCGGCTGCCCAGCTGGTCGGTCTGCGGCAGGCATCGACGATCAGCCGCCGGGCCGGGGCGGCTTCGTGCCTTCCACGAAGCGTCCCGGTGGGGTGACGGTCGCGGACTGGACCCGCAGCCCGAACCGGATCGCCAGTCGCGGCCACTCGGGATCGTCGGGCGCCCAGGCGTGCTCCTGGACACCGTCGGCGTCGTAACGGGTCAGCGTGCCATCGGCGGACAGGACGAGCCTTCCACCGCCGGGGAACGCCAGTTCTCGTCGCCGGTACCGGCGACCGTGCGCGGCCGGGCCCGGTTCCCGGGGCCGATCCACCTGGCGCTCGGGCGCAGACGCGTCATCGCCGACGGCGCCGTCAGTGCGCGACGGCTCATCCACGGAGGTTCCACCAGTCCGGGTCGTCCCCTCCAGGGAACTTCGTCGCGCGCCACTCGTGGCGGCAGTCCATGCACCAGAGGCCACCGAAGTGCTCTCCGTCGACGGCGACGTTCGACGACTTGCAGGCAGGGCACTCCCGGCGCTCGGCCATCCAGGCGCCGTACTGAGCCTGGGTGACATCCTCGCGGCGTCGCTCCGTGACCACGCTGTTCGCGAGATCCTGGGGCGAGTCGCGACGCGCGAGGGGCTTGGCCCTGGCCTGCCGCCTCCGCCGGGGATCGGATCCCGTGTTGCCACTGGTCACGCCTTACCCCCTTTGCGGCCCTGGGTTCGGATCTGGCTGGTCCGATCCCGGCCGCCGGCCGTCAGCCCGGTCGATCGCCCGCGGGCAGCTTCTCGACGTCGATGGTGCGGACCCGGCGCGTGCCGCCTGCGTCGGTGCGCACGAACACGGACGGGATGGCCGTCCCGGCGAGCGCCTCCACCACCGCCGTCTCGCCAGCGTACAGCCCGGTCCCGTTGATCCGCACACGGTCGCCGACGGCGAAGTCGCCGCCCCCGGCCCGCGCGGCCAGGTCGATCGAGACAACCGTCGGCCGCTGGAACGGGATGTCGCGGTTCGCTGAGCGCTGGCTGGTCGCGGTGCGGGCGGGCGGGTAGGTCTGCTTGCGCTTCCGCATGTCAGCTTCGCCCCCGCGACCGCGGCTGCTCCTTCGGCGGTCGGGGCTCGTGGCCCGGCCGCGGCGGTCTCGGCGCCGTTCCCGGCGCCATGTCCGGCTTCCGGGGCTCGGGACCTCGGGCACGCGCGGCCTTGACCGACTGTGTAAACGACTCGGCCGCGTCCGGCGGGAGGCTTCTGATCCACGCGTCCTGGATCTCACGCATCCGCTGCGTCTCCGCGGCTCGCCGCTCGCGAACCTGCACCGAGTACTTTGACATTCGATCCCTCACTTCGCCGGACGTCCATGGGCATGGCGCCAGTTGCCGATCGGGTCGCAGAGCTCGATGCCCACGTCGCGTGGAGCGACCGCATCGGCCGGGTCGACCGGACCGCCCGCGTATATTCGTCCTCAGCCGCGACCCGTGCCAGGGACGCACGCGCGATCGGCCACGCGCGAGCTTCGCCGCACGAGCTGGCGACATGTCCACGGTACCCGGTTCTGACCGATCGCGCGCTGCGGCGGGGCGGTGGGGCCCGCACCGGGGGGAGTGCCGCGCCGGTCGGGATACCGCGCCCGGTTTGCGTGGCAGTGCAAGCCGCTTCATGCGCCCGCTCCGGGCGAGGTGGCGCGCGCCGGGCGAGGTGGCGCACGCCGGGCGCCGGGGCGCACGCTCCGGGCGAGGGCGCGCCCCGGGCTCGCGTTTGCGGCCCGATCAACTGGGTCGCCCCGCCGAGTTCGCGTTTGCGGCCCGATCAACTGGGTCGCCCCGCCGAGTTCGCGTTTGCGGACCGATCAGCTGGGTCGCCCGGCCGAGTTCGCGTTTGCCACGTCGGCTACCTCGACCTCGTCGAGCGCGTATGTCACCTCCGCGTAGTTCGCCGCGATCAGCTCCTCGCGGACGAGATCGCCCGTGGTCCGGTCGATCGTGCGCCGCCAGAGCTCGTTCTCGCGGCAGACCCGGCCGTCGGGCTCGCGCACGAACCGGTGCCGCCGCTCCTCCACGTGGTACGCGAGCGGCCACGGTCGATCCGCACGGACCTCCCCGTGCAGCTCCGTGTCGGTCAACCAGGCGCGCAGCTGCAGGGTCAGGTCGGTGGGGTTCCGCAGTCGCAGGTCGACGTAGTTGTAGAAGACGGTCGCGCCGCTGCCGAACGGGAGTACCCGGTGGTCGTCGGGAAACGGGTCGAAGCCGTGGTGGTGGTGCTCGACGACCTCGAGCGGGGTGTGCAGCGCCATCCAGTGGAGCAGGTTCGAGAGCTGGCAGAGGCCGCCGCCGGTCGCCACGCGAACCCGGCCGCGCGCGAGGACGAGCCCTTCCACGAAGCCGCGGCGTGCCGAGGGTTCACCGACACGGTGCCAGAACGAGAAGACCTCGCCGGGGCGCACCAGCAGGCCGTCGACCGGCGTCACGGCGAGCCCGAGGTTCACGATCTTCGTCTCCTGGAGGCGCGGGTCGCTGTCGCCGAGCCGGCGGCGCAGCACCGAGGCGTGCCGAACGAGCACGCGGGGCAGGGAGGACGGCCGCTGCTCGCCGGCGAACCGGACGCCGCCGCGCCGGTCCGAGAGGCGGCGCGCCAGTCGGAGCTGCGCGACGCGGGTCTCGTAGATCGCCGGGTGGAAATCGGAGAGGGACATGGGCGTTCGGGCACACGGTGCGACCGCCGTGTCGGCCTGGGTGAGGGCCGTTGGTCGCGAAACCGTGCTCGGGACCGGCGGCGAGCCGCGCCACTGGCCCTACCGACGGAGTGCGGCGTGGGGAACGGAACGTGGGGGAGCGGCACATGGCCGGCACGTGACCCGGGCGAAATGGCCGGATTCCCGTGAGGTGTTGCCTGGGCCACCTTCCCGGACGACTCGGTGCCCGAGATCGGCCATGGGACGTCAGGCGCGGGGGTCTGCACGTTCGACCCGTGCGTGAAGGTCGGTTCCGGCGCGCTGTTCGGGCCGATCCAACGGTCCCGCGTCCGCCCTCGAGCCCTGCCACAGTGCCTGCGCGTCGCCTCGCGGGAATCTGGCCCACCCGGTCACCGATTCGCCGGGCGGACCGGCGCTCCGAGCGGACGCAAGGGTTCTCGCACGCGGCGTGCGGCAAAGGCTCTCGCACGCGGCGTGCTGCGGCAGTCTCCCACTTGCGCCCCACCCGCGGGCCCGTAGACTGTCGCGTCAAGCCGCCTGGCCTTGCTCGGGCAGGGTCTGGCAGGCGCCCTCGATCCAGGCAGCCCCGACCGCGAGGTTCCCGTGCCGCGCTACGTCCCGGCGTCATCCATGGAATCGCCGCGCTTCACCGGGCCGTCGACGTTCGCCCGCCTGCCGTACGTGCAGACCCTCGAGGACGTCGACGTGGCGGTCGTGGGCGTGCCCTTCGACACCGGCGTCACCTACCGGGTGGGTGGCCGCTTCGGGCCCAACGCCGTGCGCGCCGCCTCGGTGATGCTGCGGCCCCACAACCCCAACCTCGGCGTGTCCCCCTTCGAGGTCCTCTCGTGCGTGGACGCCGGCGACGTGGCCATCGTGCCGGGCTACACCCAGCGCAGCTACGCGGCCATCGAGCGGCACGTGGCGCCCATCGTCGAAGCCGGGGTGGTGCCGCTGCTCATCGGCGGCGATCACGCCTGCACGCTGCCCCACCTGCGCGCCACGCGCTCGCGCGGCCCGGTGGCCGTCATCGACTTCGACTCGCACACCGACGCCTGGGACAGCTACTTCGAGGAGAAGTACAACCACGGCACCTGGATGCGCCGGGCCATCGAGGAAGGGCTGGTCGACACGGCCCATTCCATCGAGGTGGGCCTGCGTGGCTCGCTCTACGGCGCGGCGGACTGGACCAGCCTGACCGACGAGCTTGGCCTGGCCTACCTGACCACCGAGCAGGTGCTGAGCCTGGGCTCCGACGCCGTGGCCGACGCGATCCGGGCCCGGGTGGACGGGCGGCCCGCCTTCATCAGCTTCGACATCGACGTGGTCGACCCGGCCTTCGCCCCGGGCACCGGCACGCCCGAGCCGGGCGGGCTCTCGTCCCACGACGCGCTGGCGATCGTCCGGCGGCTCACCGGGATCGACTTCGTGGGCTTCGACGTGGTCGAGGTGATCCCGGCCTACGACCCGGCCGGGCAGACGGCGTTCCTGGCCGCGAATCTCGCGTACGAGATGCTCTCGCTGGTGGCGCTGCGGAGGCGGGACGGGGGCCGCGGGCGCACCGGCGACGCGGGAGGTTCGGGCATCGGGAGCGCCGGGGGATCGCTGCGCACCGGCGACGCGGGTGGCTCGCCGGCCGACGGCCCCGACGTCCTGCCCTGGGACCGCCCGTGATCGAGACATCCGGCCCGGCGTTCCACTGGCCCCACGGGGTCCGTGCCACGGCCGCCGTCACCTTCGATGTCGACGCCGAGAGCGCCATCCTCGCCGATGCCCCCGAGGCCGCGTCGCGCCTGAGCGTCATGACCCACCAGGCGTACGGGCCGCGGACGGGAGTCCCGCGGCTGCTCCGGATCCTGCAGCGGCGGGGGATCCGCGCCACCTTCTTCGTCCCGGGCCACACCGCGGACCGCTTCCCGGACACCGTCCGTGCCATTCGCGACGCCGGCCACGAGATCGGGCACCATGGATACTGCCACGAGCCGGTCTTCCGGGCGAGCGCCGAGGAAGAGGAGACATACCTGCTCCGCGGACTGGACGCGCTCGACCGGATCGCCGGCGCGCGCCCGGCGGGATACCGCGCGCCGTGGTGGGAGACCACGTACCGCACGCCGGGGCTGCTCGCCCGCCACGGCTTCCGCTACGACTCGAGCCTGATGGACGCCGATCGGCCGTACCTGCTCGACGCGACCGGGGCGGCCGGGAGTGCGGCCGGGAGTGCGGCCGGG
>JAJYDP010000308.1 GCA_021777365.1 Chloroflexota bacterium
TCTCGCGGCCCAGGGGTACGACCGCGTCTTCGTGAAGCGCGCCAAGTAGCACCGCCCAGGGCCCGACGCGGGGCGCGATCCGTCGCGCCCCGCCCACGGCCCGCCACCCGCAGGAGCACCGTCCCATGAGCGCGGTCGCCGTCGCCGACGTGACCGGGAAGCACACCGGGTCCGTTCCGCGGATCCTCGTCTTCTCGACCAACAACATCTCGGACCCGGGCATCGACCTGGCCGGCAGCAACCACCTGCATTACTCGCCCGGGGTCGAGGTCATCAGCATGCCGTGCACGAGCGGGATCAAGCCGTCGTGGATCGCGCACGCGATCGAGCAGGGGTTCGACGGTGTCTTCATCGCCTCGGACGGCGACGAGTGCGCCTACCTGCCCGACTGCGCGCACCGCGCGTCGCGGATCGTGGGCGAGGCGCAGGAGCTGCTGAAGGCGGGCGGTCACGATCCCCAGCGCGTCCGCATGGCGGCGATCTGCTCGGTCTGCGCCGAGCCGTTCACGAACCACGTGAAGCAGTTCTCGAGCCTCCTGGCCGGGCTTCGGGAGCAGGGGGCGAAGTGAGCATGGATTACGACGTCCTCGTCGTCGGCAGCGGCATCGGGGGGATGGAGTCCGCCCTGAAGCTCGGCGACATGGGCTACAAGGTGCTCGTCGTCGAGAAGGAGGCGAGCGTCGGCGGCCGGATGATCCTGCTGTCGAAGGTCTTCCCGACCCTGGACTGCGCGAGCTGCATCTCGACGCCGAAGATGGCGCAGACGATCCACCACCCCAACCTCACCGTGCTGACGTACAGCGAGGTCGAGGGGATCGCGCGGAACGGCGGCGGGCAGTTCCACGCGAAGGTGAAGCGCAAGGCGCGCTACGTCGACGAGGTGGCGTGCACCGGCTGCCAGAAGTGCGAGACCGCCTGCACCGTCGCCGTGCCCGACCAGTTCAACGCCGACCTGGTCGCCCGTCGCGCCGCGTACATCGCGTTCCCGCAGGCCGTGCCGAAGAAGGCGGTCATCGACCGCCAGGGCTCCTCGCCGTGCACGTTCGCGTGCCCCGCCGGGATCGAGGCGCACGGGTACGTGTCGCTGATCCGGAGCGGCGAGTACGAGAAGGCGCACCGCCTGGTGCTGGACGCCACGCCGCTCGTGGGCACCCTGGGGCGGGCGTGCTACGCGCCGTGCGAGTCCGAGTGCACCCGCGGCTCGCTCGAGGGCACGCTCCCGATCCGCCGGCTCAAGCGCTTCATCTCCGACCGCCACGTCGAGAGCGGCGAGGACCTCGGGATCGAGGTCGCGGCCGCCAACGGCCACCGCATCGCGGTGGTGGGCTCCGGGCCGGCCGGTCTGACCGCCGCCTGGCAGCTCGCCCGCAAGGGCTACGCGGTGAAGATCTACGAGGCCGCGTCCGAGCCGGGCGGCTTCCTGCGCCTGGCCATCCCGTCGTACCGCCTCCCCGTCGAGGTTGTCGAGCGCGACATCCAGAACGTGCGCGACCTGGGCGTCGAGATCGCCACGAGCACGCCGGTCCGCGATCTCGAGGCGCTCAAGGCCGAGGGGTACGACGCGGTGCTGCTGGCGACCGGCACGCCGCGCTCGTCCGGCCTGGGCGTGCCCGGCGAGGATCGCCTCGGCGTGATGGGCGGCACCGACTTCCTGCGCAAGGTGAAGCTCGACCAGCCCGTGGACATGGCCGGGAAGCAGGTCGTGGTGGTGGGCGGCGGCAACGTCGCCATGGACGCCGCGCGCGTCGCTCGCCGGCTGGGTGCCGCGAGCGTGACCGTCGCGTACCGCCGCGGTCGTGCCGAGATGCCGGCGCACCACGTCGAGGCCGACGACGCCGAGAAGGAAGGCGTCGCGTTCACCTTCCAGGTCGCCCCGGCCGAGGTCGTCGGAGACGCCTCCGGCGCCGTCAGCGGGCTGCGCTGCGTGCGCATGGCGCTCGGCGAGCCGGACAGCTCCGGGCGCCGGCGGCCGGAGCCGATCAAGGGCAGCGAGTTCGTCATCCCGTGCCAGGTCATCATCGCGGCGATCGGCATGACGCCCGACACGGCCGCGTTCGCCGGCACGGTGGGCGTGGGCCGCAACGGCGCGCTCCAGGCCGACCCGAAGACGCTCCAGACGAGCGTCCCCTGGGTGTTCGCCGCCGGTGACGTCGTGAACGGCGCCACAGACATCACGCGGGCCGTCGGCGAGGGGCGCCGGGCGGCGCACATGATCGACCGCTGGCTGACGGGCGGGATGCTGGACGGGTTCGACCTGCGGCTCCCGGTCGTCGACAAGCAGCAGGTCCTGGCGCGCCAGAAGACGTACACGATCCGGCCCGCGGCCAAGGACGGCGTGACGCTCGAAGCCGCCCCGAGGGACTTCCGCGAGGTCGAGGCCGGGCTCACGGAAGCGGAGGCCCACGAGGCGTCGGGACGGTGCATGGACTGCGCCGTCTGCTCGGGCTGTCACGAATGCGTCGCCGCGTGCCCGGTCGACGGCTGCATCGATCTGCAGGCCCGCGACCAGGAGCTGGAGGTGGAGGTCGGCGCGGTGGTCGTGTCGACCGGCTACAAGCTCTTCAACGCGGACCTGAAGCCGCAGTACGGCTTCGGCCAGTACCGCAACGTGATCACCGGGATGCAGATGGACCGGCTGCTCGCCCCGACGCGGCCGTTCAACACGATCCTCCGGCCCAGCGACGGCAAGGTGCCCGAGCGCATCGCGTACGTCATGTGCACCGGATCGCGCGACGAGACGGTGGGCAACCCGCTCTGCTCGAAGTTCTGCTGCATGTACTCGGTCAAGCAGAACCAGCTGATCATGGGCGCGCTGCCGCTCGCCGAGGTGACCGTCCACTACATGGACATCCGCGCCGCCGGCAAGCGCTACGACGAGTTCTACGAGCAGTCGAAATCGATGGGCGCGACCTACGTCAAGGGACGGGTCGCCAAGATCACCGAGAAGGAGAACGGCGACCTCGTCCTGCGCTACGAGGACATCGAGAACGGCGGCACCCTCGTCGATGCCGAGTACGACCTCGTCGTGCTGGCGGTCGGCGTCCAGCCGAACCGCGAGGCGGCCATGCTCTTCCCCGAGGACAAGCTGGCCGAGGACGAGTACTTCTACGTCGCCGAGCCCGACGAGGACCTGAACCCGGGCGTCACGAGCATCCCGGGCGTCTTCGTGGCCGGCGCCGCGGCCGGCGCAAAGGACATCGTGGACTCGATCCTCCACGCGGGCGCTGCCGCCGCCCAGGTCGCGGCCCACCTGGAACGGACGCAGGCGAAGACGAAGGTGCCGGCATGAGCGAGGAGCGCACGGTGACGGCCACGACCGGGGACGCGTCGGCGAACGAGGCGCCCGTTCCGCAGGAGGGCAGGGAGCGCCGGATCGGCGTCTACGTCTGCCACTGCGGCGGCAACATCTCCGACTACGTCGACGTCGCGCGGGTCGTCGAGGCCGTCAAGGACGAGCCGGGGGTCGTGGTCGCCCGCGACACGATCTTCGCCTGTGCCGACGCGAGCCAGCAGGACATGGAGGAGGACATCCACACGTACGGCCTGGACGGCCTCGTGGTGGCCTCCTGCTCCCCCAAGCTCCACACCACGACGTTCCGCGGCGTGGCCAGGCGGGCCGGCATCAACCCGTACCAGTACACCCAGGTGAACATCCGCGAGCAGGACTCCTGGGCGCACACCGACGACCCGGCAGGAGCCACCCATCTCGCGATCAGCCTCGTCAAGGGCGGCATCGCCCGGACGCGCCTCACCGAGCCGCTCGAGCCGCTCGTCGTCGAGACCACCCAGAAGGCGCTCGTCGTCGGCGGCGGGATCGCCGGCCTGCGCGCGGCGATCGGGCTCGCCGACGTCGGGCTCGAGGTCTTCCTGGTCGAGAAGGAGCAGCAGCTCGGCGGGTGGGTCAGCCGCCTCGGCACGATGTACCCGCACGACCGCAAGGGGAGCGAGCTCATCGACGGCCTCGTGGCGGAGGTCCGCCGGCGCGATTCGATCACCGTCTTCACGAACGCCGAGCTGATGGCGAAGTCCGGCAGCTTCGGCAACTACGTGGCGGCGATCCGCATCAACGCCGATCTGCCCGAGCTCGTCCACGTCGAGGTCGGCTCGATCGTGATCGCGACCGGCTTCGACACCTACGAGCCCGCGGCCGGCGAGTTCGGCTACGGGATCGAGGGCGTCGTCACGCTGCCCGAGTTCAAGGAGCTCGTGGACGCCTCGCACGGGCCGCTGACGTACCACGGCCGCCCGGTCCGGACGATCGCCTACATCTACTGCGTGGGGAACCGGCAGCCGGGCGGGAACGAGTACTGCTCGAAGTACTGCTGCGCGGCCACGGTCCACGCGTCGGTCGAGGTGGCGAAGCTCGACGGGAAGGTCCACCAGTACCACCTGTACCGCGACATCCGCACGTACGGGAAGTACGAGCTCATGTACACGGAGTCCCGCAAGCGCGGATCGGTGTACATGAAGTTCCCGGAGGACACGCCGCCCGCCGTGGCGCAGGATGCGTCCGGGCGCCTCGTGGTCACCACGCACGACACGCTGACGGGCGGCGAGGAAGTCACGATCCCGGCCGACCTCGTCGTGCTCGTGACCGGCATGGTGCCCCGCAAGAACGAGGAGCTGATGGGGCTCCTGAAGCTCCCGGTCGGCACCGACGGCTTCTTCAACGAGATCCATCCCAAGCTGCGGCCGGTGGAGACCGTCGTCGACGGGGTGCTGATCGCGGGCGCCTGCCAGGGCCCCAAGAACTCCACGGAGAGCGTCGCGTCCGGCCTCGCGGCCGTGACGCAGAGCGCGGCGATCCTCAAAGTAGGGAGTGCCGAGCTCGACCCGCTCGTGGCGACCGTCAACGCGGACGCCTGCACGTGGTGCGAGAAGTGCCTTCCGGCGTGCCCGTACGCGGCCATCGAGAAGACCGAGGTGCGGGGACGCACGGTGGCGACGATCAGCCCCAGCACCTGCAAGGGCTGCGGCGGGTGCGTCCCGGTCTGCCCCGAGGACGCCATCGACCTTCGCGGGTACACGGACGCACAGATCCGGGCCGTGATCGACAGCATGCTGGAGGAGCCGGTCGCATGAGCACGACCAGGATCCGGGAGATCCGGGAGATCATCCGGGAGGAACCGGTGATGCAGCCGCGCATCCTGCAGGCGCTCGAGGGCGGCCCGCGGACGGTGCCCGAGATCGCCGAGACGATCGGGTGCCCGACCGACGAGGTGCTCTTCTGGGTGATGGGCATGCGCCGCTACGGCAAGATCCGGGAGGTCCCGGGGGCCAACGCCGACGGGTACTTCCGCTACTCGCGGCCCGACTGGACGGTGTCGGCATGACCGCGCTCGTCGACACCGGCCTCCTCGCCGACGTGCAGCAGTTCGGGGCGGCCGACGTCTCGGCCTGCTTCAGCTGCGGCAACTGCACCGCGATCTGCCCGCTCTCGGACAACGACGGCACGTTCCCGCGCCGCCTCATCCGCTACGCGCAGGTGGGGATGAAGGACGCGCTCCTGGGCAGCAAGGAGCTGTGGACCTGCTACCACTGCGGCGAGTGCTCGGACACCTGCCCGACGCAGGCGGATCCGGGCGGATTCATGGCCGCCGCCCGGCGCTACGCGATCGCGAACTACGACCACACGCGCCTCGCCCGGACGATGTACACGAGCCCGCTGCTGGGTTCCGTCATCGCGATCCTGCTGGCGGCGTTCTTCGCGGTCTTCATGTACGCGTCGCACGGCACGCAGAGCACGACGTCGCTGCAGCTCTTCGGGTTCATCCCCGAGGCGCTCATCCACAACACGGGCGTCGTGGTGATGATCCTCGTCTTCCTCGCCGGCCTGGCCGGCGTCGTCACCATGGCGAGAGGGATCGCCAGGCGCGAGCAGATCTCGCTCCCCGACGTGATCGGGAGCCGGGCGGCCCTGGCGAGATCCGGGCGCGCGCTGTGGAGCGCGCTCGGGATCGAGTCGATCGGCCAGCGACGGTTCCGCACCGACTGCGAGACGGTGCAGGAGGCTCGCCCCTGGTACCGCCGGCGCTGGTTCATCCACGCCTCGACGATGTGGGGGTTCCTCGGACTGCTCGCGGCGACGATCCTCGACTACGGGCTCGCGGTCGTCGGCGTCAAGGCCACGGGCACCCCGGTGCCCATCTGGTACCCGGTGCGGCTCCTCGGCACGGTGGCCGGCCTGTTCCTGATCTACGGCACGACGATGCTGATCGTCGACCGACTGCAGAAGGCGAACCGCGCGGCCTCCGAC
>JAJYDP010000309.1 GCA_021777365.1 Chloroflexota bacterium
GTACCGGCGGACGCGGCCGCCGGTGTCAGCGCCGCCGCAGCGGCGGGTGCCGCGCCGGCGGCAAGCGCGACGACGGGCAGCGACAGGGCCACGATGGCGGCCGCCGCCCGGTGAAGACGTGCTCGTGACAACGATCGCTCCTCTCCCGGGGCCGTGCGCCCCGTCACGACTCGATCCCGAGGCGGCTCCCGGCGGGGCCCGAACCCGCAGGCGTCTCGAGGCCACGCACGCGGGCGACCGCGGTCGCCCGCGATGCCACAACGGCGGCACGGTACTGTCGTGCACGCGGCCCGCGCAATTCCTGCAAGCTTTATGCAAGCCCGGGAGGCGCGCGAGGGCCCGGATGGCATCGCGCGCGAAATACCCCCGGCCACCAATGGCATGGGCGCGACGCGGTGGTGATGGCACGGGCGCGACGCGGCGGCTCGCGCACCGGAGGTGGGCCGCCGGCCCCGTGCGGTCCACGGGTCCGCTCCCGAGGGGTCCGCTGCCGAGGTTGACGTGTCGGGCGCGAGCGACGACCCTCCTCCCATGCAGGAACGCCGCCGCGAAGCCGTCGAGATCGAGGTTGCCGCGCTCGAGGCGGACATCCGGCACCACCTGGTCGACCTCGAGGTGGCCTTCGCGACCCGGGACTGGACACTCGTCGCGCGGATCTACCGCGCGACCGCGGCCATCGCGGATCGCCTGGAGGACCTCGATCCGGCGGCGCGATCGCGCGACCTCGAGCGCCTCGAGCGCGAGCAGGAGGCCCGCGAGGCCGCCCGCGCCGGGGATGGATCCGACGACGGGGACGCGCTCGACGATGCGTCGTTCGGGCACGGGCCGGGCGGCGCGCGCGATGGGAGGAACGTCGCCGACCTGCTCCCGGACGACCTGCCCGATGACGGGCCCGGGGACGGTACCGGGTTCGACCCCGACGACTTCAGCCCCTGGCGCCCCCGCTGAAGTTCCAGCTGCGCAGGTGGAGGCTCGGCACCAGCGCGGGATCCTCGTCGCCGGGCGACGCGACCAGCGACGGGTCGGCGCCCACGGCCACGACCGCGCCCGGACGAAGCGCCTCCACGTACGACTGCGTGAAGCGCAGGTTCCGGACCGGACGGACGATGTGCCCGTCCTCCACCAGCCACACGCCGTTGCGGGTCAGGCCCGTGACAACTTCCGTCCGCGGGTCGAGGATCCGCGTGTACCAGAAGTCGGTGACGAGCAGGCCCCGCCCCACGCCCGCCACCAGCTGCTGTACGGTCCGATCGCCCGGGACGAGCACGGCGTTGGTCGAGAGCTGGCCCCAGTCCTCGCCCGATTCCGGAGCGTGCCCGGTGCTCCGGACGCCTGCCCTGCCGGCCGTCCGCCGCGTGTACAGCACGCCCGCGGTGGTGCCGGCGCGCACCAGCGCCAGGGGCGCCTTCGGGGTGCCCTCGGCGTCGAACGCAACGCCGACCTGGCCCGGGTCCGCCACGTCGTCGCGCAGGGTGACGTGCTCGTCGAACTGCGGCTCGCCGAGGCGCACGAACGAGCGGTTCTCCTCCACGGCCCGCCCGTTGAACCCGAAGCGGTACAGGAACCCGAGGATGTCCGCCACGCAGCTCGGGCCGAGCACCACCTCGTAGCGGCCCGGCTCGACCTCGACGGGATCCGCGGCGTCGCGTGCCCGGCGGGCCGCCTCCGCGCCGAGGGTCGTCCCGTCGAGCGCCCCCAGGGAGACCGATGCGGTGCGGGCACTGCCGTCGGAGGTCCCCGTCCGCGCGATCCCGTCGACGACGGCGAGCGTCGAGCGCCCCTCGAGCTGCTGCCCGTGGCTGTTCGCGTAGGCCGCCAGGCCGACGCTCGTCGAACAGTACCCGGCCGTCTCGAGACCACCGGCGGCACGCACGAAGTCCGCCACGCGCCCCGCCCGTTCGTCCGGGCCGGCCGCCGCCGTGGCCGCATCCCAGTGGTCGACCGGGAGTGCCACGGCCGCGCCCGCCATCCCCGGCCAGTCCGGGTCCTCGGGCCGGACGCGGGCAGCCTCGAGCGCCCGTCCGAGCAGTGCCCCGATCGCATCGTCGTCGAGCGGGCCGTCGATCCCGTAGCGCGCCGCGCGTCCCCCGAGCGCGACCCGAACGGAAACGTGACGCACGTGCTCGGCAACGTTCTGGTGGATGGCGCCGTTCGCGAAGCGGGTGAGGGCCTCCTCACCGCCGCGCGCGAGGACCTCGACCTCGGCCGCAGGCTCCGTCGCACGGGCGCGCTCGACGATCCGCGCCGCCGTCTCCATCGGTGCCGTGCTCATCCCCGCACCCCCACGCGCACGCCGCGGAATCGCGCCGGGACGGCGGGATGTCCGGTATGCCCGATCTGCTGGGGCTGCCCCTTGCCGCAGTTGGGCGTGCCCCAGAACGTCCACTCGGAGCGATTCCCGAGCATGTCCATCGACCCCCAGAAGCGCGGGCTGATGCCGGTGTAGGTCGGGTTGCGAAGCATCCGGCCGCGCCGCCCGCCCTTCACCTCCCACCCGATCTCGCAGCCGAACTGGAAGTTCAGCCGGCGGTCGTCGATCGACCACGAGCGATTCGTGTCCATCAGGATCCCGTCGTCGGTGGCCGCGATCATCTCCTCCAGGCTGCTGTCACCGGGCAGCAGCCCCACGTTCGTCATGCGCACCATCGGGATCCGGTCGAACGCCTCGGCGCGGATCGCACCCCCGGACTCGCGCCCGATGCGGGCCGCGGAGTCCCGGCCCGACAGCACGCCGACCCACGTCCCCCCGCGCACGATGTCGACCGGATGGGCAGGCGTCCCCTCGTCGTCGTAGCCGAAGCTCCCCAGGGCGCCGGGGAGCGTCGCGTCGGCCGTGACGTGCATCAGATCGGACCCGAAGCGCAGGGACCCGAGCTGCGACAGGTCCAGCCAGGAGGTGCCGGCGAACGCCGCCTCCCAGCCCAGGATCCGGTCGAGCTCCACGGCATGGCCGACCGACTCGTGGATCTGCAGGGCCATCTGCTCGCTGCCCAGGATGAGATCCGTGGCGTCGAGCGACGGGCACTGCGGCGCGGACAGCAGCGCTCGCGCCTCCTCCGCGATGCGCGCCGCGTTCCCGGGCAGGTCGAGCTCACGCACGAGCTCCCAGCCGCGCGTCCCGTACTGGCCCCGGATCCCGGGGTAGGAACGGCGCTGCGTCTCCTGTTCGCCGACCGCGGTGGCGTTCATGGCCGCCCCGCATTCCCGGATGTGCTGGTCGATCCGGTGCCCCTCGCTGCTCACGAACCACTTGCGCGTCTCCCAGGCGCGCTCCTGGGCGTCGGCGAGGTCCGCGCCGTGGTCGAGCATCGTCCGCGTCACGCCCTCGAGCAGGTCGCCCTTCTCGGCCGGGCTGACGCTCCAGGGATCCTCGCGGCACTCGCTCGCCCAGCTGCCGACGACGGCGGGCTGGGGCGCGAGGTCCATGGGCCGCCCGGCCGCCCTGCCCGAGGCGCGGGCGACCGCCGCCGCTCGCGTGCCGGCCTCCCGGCCCGCGGCGGGGGTCAGATCCGGGACGGCGTAGAAGCCCCACGAGCTGCCGATGAGCGCGCGGACGCCCACTCCCGCCCGCTCGCCCCGGTCGAGCCTCTCCACCACGCCGTTGTGGGCCGACATCATCTCGGATCGCTGCTGCATGGCCCGGGCGTCGGCATACCGGGCACCGGCAGCGAGGGCGGCCTCCACCGCCGCGGTCGCGACATCGAACATCCGGCGATCGTAGTCCCAACCGGGCGTGCCCCGCCGGCGGGGCGAACGGCTACCGGTAGTTCTCGAACTGGATCGGGACGGGGTAGGCCTCTGCCTCCTGGCGCAGCCGCGCGATGACCTTCTGGAGCTCGTCCTTCGACTTTCCCTGGACCCGGACCGCATCGCCCTGGATCTGCGGCCTGACTTTCGGAAACTCGTCGCGGATGAGCTTCGAGATCTTCTTCGCGAGGTCCTCGTCGAGGCCCCGGCGGAGCCCGATGCGCTCGCGCACCGTGTCCTTGCCGGCCGGCTCGATGGCCCCCCAGTCGAAGACCTTGAGCGACAGCCCGCGCCGGACCGCCTTGGACTCGATCAGCTCGCGGACCGCCTTCGCCCGGAACTCGTCGCTCGTGCGCAGCATGATCTCGTCGCGCCCGAGCTCGAGGTCGACGGGCACGTTCCGGAAGTCGAACCGTGCGGCGACCTCGCGCCGGACCTGGTCGAGCGCGTTGACCAGCTCCTGCCGGTCGAAGTCGCTGACGACGTCGAACGAGACCTCTCCTGCCATCCGATTCCCTCCCCGGCTTCAACTCCCCCCGCTCGGCCCCGTCCGACGGTCAGCCCGCCGCGCCTGCCGGCGGCTCGGGCTCGAACGTCGCGTCCCGCCCGACCACGCGCTCGAGTGTCCAGTGCCGTTCGCGCACGATGCGGCGCTCATCGTCGAGCTCGAACGTGGCGAACCCGCGCCCGCGCACCCGCGCGGCGGTGGCGCGAAGCGTCCACGCCCCATGCCACGCCGCGAACACCGTGGAGCCCGCGACCCACGTCCGCTCGGCATCGAACTCGACGTTCGCCTGGCTCGCGGCCACGGCGTTCCAGTGGGCACGGATCGCGAGAGCCCCGCCCAGGTGGTCGGCGAAGGGGTCGGGCCGGAGGTCCGCGTCCTCGCGGTACAGTTCCATCACGGCGTCGACGTCGCGCGCCTCGCGGGCCCGCCTGTATTTCGCGAGCAGGTCGTCGCCGTCGCCCTGGGTCAGTGTCGGCATGTCGCAAGTCTAGCCGCCGACGCCCGATCGACCGTCTCCGGGATGCGGAGGCGGGCACATCCGGGGGGCGCACCCGAGGGATGTCCAGGGCGGGCACGGGCGGGGTGCCCGGTGGCCGGGCTGGGCGGGGTGCCCGGTGGCGGACACACGAACGGCCGGCCCGGTGGCCGGCCGTCCAGCGTCTTCGGCGGAGGAGTCCCTCTCGGCCCCTACCGCCGGGCACTGCCCGCTCTGGTGTCGCTGCTGCACACACCAGCGGTGGGTCGATACGCGAGGTTGATCGTGCCGACCATCGGGTCGACGGGCTTCGGCAGCACTGCCGGGGAGTGCCGGCAGCTCCGAATCTGCAACTCGTGCATCGTCGTCGACATCGTCACGTCGTCCCTGCGAGCGTCCGCTGGTCCGGTTCCGATGCCTCCACCCTACTCCGTCGCGGCCGGCCCGGGACCTTACATCGACGTTGCAGAACGTTGCAGCGGTGTAAACGGTCGCGTCTTCGCGGGCGAGCCTGCGGCGTCCTCGAGCCGGTACGGCACGGCCGGTCGGCGGGCCGCGGCGGTCGGTCGGCGGGCCGCCCCGGTCGGTCGCGGTGTCCCGCTCACGCGCTCCGCAGGGTCTCGAGCAGCCGCTCCGCGATCCGGTACGAGTGCCCCCCGCCCATGACCAGCACCACGTCGCCCGGGCGCACGCGCGTCGCCAGCCAGTCGGCCGTCGCGATCACCGTCCCCGGAGCCGACGCATCCGCGCCTCCACGCGCGCGCACGGCGGCCGCGAGGCCCTCGGCCGACGCGATGGTGGTGTCGGGATCCCTCCCGGCCCAGATCTCCGCGATGGCCACCGCGTCTGCCCGCGTCGCGAGGACGTCGGCGAAGCGGTCCAGCAGGGCCGCCGTCCGGTGATACGTGAGGGGCTCGTAGACCGCCCAGAGGCGCCGGCCGGGGTACCGCTGGCGGGCGGCGGCGAGCGTCTCCGCGATCGCCGTCGGGTGGTGCGCGTAGTCGTCGAGCACGACCACGCCCCGCGCCTCGCCCTTGAGCTCGAGCCGGCGTCCCACGCCGCGGAACGCCGCCAGCCCCTCGACGATGGCGTCGACGGGCACGCCGAGCGCCGCCGCGGCGGCCGCCACGCAGAGCGCATCCTGGGCGTTGTGCCTGCCGGGAAGCGCCAGGCGAGCGACGAGCGGCCGTCCGTCACCGCCGGGAGCCGGGGGCGGCGCGGACAGCGCGGACAGCGCGGCCAGCCCGGAGACCTCGAGCGTGGTGCCGTCGGGGTCCGCGCCGGCCACGCGGGCCATGACGACGGCCGCCGGGCCGGACGCCGTGGCAAGGGCGGGAAGCGCGGCCGGCTCGAGGGCGACGGCGATCATCCGGCCGCACCAGCCGGCCAGGCGCTCCGCCACCCGCCGGGCGCCGGGATCGCCGGCGTTGACCACCAGAATGGGCGCGTCGGCCGCGTCCGTGCGAGCCCCGGCCGCATCGGCGCGAGCCC
>JAJYDP010000310.1 GCA_021777365.1 Chloroflexota bacterium
CGACCGAGAGCGGCCGGCCATACCGGGCCACCCGCTCCACCTCGGCGAAGAGCTGCGCGAGCAGTGTGGGGCGGTTGGCGACCCGCGTGAGCCGGTCCGTGGTGGCGGCCTCCTGGGCCGTGCGCAGCGCCCCCACGATGGCATCCAGCTGGCGCGCCAGCGGCGTCAGTGGCTCGAACCGCCGCGGGTCGCCGATCTGCTCGACCGATCCGTCCGCCACCGTCGCCATGCGTGCCTCGAAGGCCTGCACGGTCCGGCGCAGCGTGAGCGCCGCCACGGCGACGCCGAGCAGCGCGACGACCACCCCGAGCAGCAGGCTCAGGACGACCGCGCGATCGGTGCCCGACGCCTGTGCCACGAGGGCGACCACGGCGAGCAGGGCGGCCGGCACCCACGCGGGGGACACACGCAGCCTGGCCATACCGCCGAGCGTAGGAGTGCCCCGTCCACGCCGACAGACGCCGGATAGTACCGGGCTCGCTAACCGTTCGGCCCAGGGTCGTCGCCGCCCGGCTCGAACACCCCGCACTGCGTGCCGACGACAACCGCGTTTTCGGGCCGGTCGCCCGGTGCCGGGGTCAATGAGGAACCTTTCCCCTGCACTGGTCCGGGGCGACCCGCGGTCGTCCCGGACTGATCGCCCCGCGGGTGAGCCTGCGAAGCGACGCCTTGAGGGCCGCTCTCCTACGCCTCGGCGATCACCCCGATCGATACCCGGAAACCGGCGCGGCGCTGCAACGGGGGCATCAGGGTACCCTGGCCAATCGGCGCGTCGCCCGGAAACCAGCGCGCCCATTCCTCGTTGAAGATGTCGAACTCCGCCGGTTCGCGCAACGACCAGTTCGCCCAGACAACCCTGTCGAGCGAGCTTCCCGCGGCTTCGAGCCTCGCTTTCAGGTTGCGCAGGCATTGGCGCGTCTGTTCCTTGATCTCTCCGCTGACGACCTGACCGGTATCGGGATCGACAGGCCCCATCGACGAGACGTAAACCATGCCTCCGGCCGTGACCACCCGGCCGGTACCGACGGCGGGTCGGGATGGATCGGGCGACTGATGCGTCTCTCCGGGGCCCCATCTTCCCTTCCCGGGCGGCCCTGGTCGCGCGGGATCTTCGGCGGGGATACCGTACTCTCCGGGCGGCAGCGTGATCCCGCTGGCCTTGAACCTCCGCATGAACGTGGGCCGAATCCCGGTCGGGGCGAGTCGCCCCTCGATCTTTCCCTCCCGGACACCGGTCTGCTCGAAGGCGAAGACGTCCTGGGTGAGGATCTGGTCGTCTTCGAGCCCGTAGACCTCGGTGATGTTGACGACCTTGCGGGAGCCGTCCTTGAGGCGGGCGGTATGGACGATCACGTCGACGGCGGAGGCGATCTGCTCACGGATCGCCCGCAGCGGCAGCTCATAACCGGTCATGAGCACCATCGTCTCGAGACGGCGGAGCATGTCCGGCGGGGTGTTCGCGTGGCCGGTCGATAGCGAGCCGTCCTGGCCCGAGTTCATGGCCTGGAGCATGTCCAGGGCCTCGCCCGAGCGGCACTCGCCGACGATGATCCGGTCGGGCCGCATGTGCAGGGCGTTGCGCATCAGGTCGCGGATCGTGATCTCGCCTTCGCCCTCGAGGTTCGGCGGCCGCGCCTCCAGCGTGACCACGTGGTCCTGGCGCAGCTGCAGCTCAGCCGCGTCCTCGACCGTGATGATCCGCTCGTCGTTCGGGATGAACGACGACAGGACGTTGAGGAACGTGGTCTTGCCCGAGCCCGTGCCGCCCGACACGAAGATGTTGAGACGGGCCTCGACGCACGCCTTGAGGAAGTCGAACATCTCGGCCGTTGCCGTACCGAAGCCGATGAGGTCGTCGACGGTGAAGGGCCTGGCGGCGAACTTGCGGATGGTGATCACCGGCCCAACCAGCGAGAGCGGTTCGATGATCACGTTGACGCGCGAGCCGTCGGGAAGGCGAGCGTCCACCCTGGGGCTCGACTCGTCGATGCGCCGTCCCAGCGGGGCGATGATCCGGTCGACGATTCGCAGCACGTGCTCGTCGCTCATGAACGCGCTATCGATGCGCTGGATCTTGCCGCGCCGCTCGACGTAGATCTGCTTCGGCCCGTTGACCATGATCTCGGTGATCGTCTCGTCGCGAAGGAGCGGCTCGAGCGGCCCAAGCCCAGTGATCTCGTTGATCAGCTCATCGATCAGGCGAAGCCGTTCGTCCCGCGTCACACCGATCTGGTGCAGGCCGATGACCCGCTCGACGAGCGCCGCGACCCTGCCGCGGAGGTCGGCCGCGTCGGAGACGTCGAGCAACGCGTCGAAGGCACCGATGACCTCGTCCTGAAGGCGAAGCCGGAGGTCGAGCAGCACCTGCTCTCGACCCGCAACGCCCGGAGCCAGCTTCGGCGGGACGGCGGCCGTGCCTGGCGCGGGAGGCGCGACCGGTGTCACCGGGCGGGCATTCACGACGTCCGCTCGCTGTTGCGCCTGCGCTTCCCGATTCAGTAGCGACATGACCTGCACGTTCTTCGGGCCCGGCATCGCGACTCGAGATGGGTCGTGATCCTGGCCTGGGCGGGCGACCGCAGCCCTCGCTCGCTGAGAGATTACCTCTGCCCTGCCACCGAACAAGACCCCGACAGCAGCAGAAGGATGCAGAGCAACCGCACGTCCGCCGGGGACTCCACGGCGCGGGTGACGGCGCCTGGCCGCGTCGCCGCCGCCATCCGGCCCTGGGCTCCGCGGGTAGGATGGCGCCGAGCGCCGTGACGTGACGGGCGACCGGAGGGATCGCCGGTCCGCCGCGATCGGGTGGGGCACCCATGAACATCGAGCCGGTCGAGCGGTCCGTGGCCGAGCGTGAAGGGCGGCTGACCGCGCCGTCTTCACCCGAGATGGCCGGCAGTCGCGACGCATCCCGCGACGGGGCCTGCGACGGGGCCTGCGACCCCGCCTGCGATGAGTTCGGCCGCCCCACCAGGTTCCTCAGCTGGTGGAGCCTGTTCGCCGTCACGGCCTACTGGCTGGCGCTCACGGGGCTCTGGGGCGCGTTCGGGGCGATCCTGTACCCGGAACTCGTACATCGGGTCCTGGGAGCCACCAGCCCCCTTGCCGGGACGGCGGTCGCAGGGCTGACGGCCGTCACCGTCGTCGTCCCGATGGTCCTGCAGCCGACGATGGGGGCCATCAGCGACCACACGCGCACCAGGCTCGGACGGCGGAAGCCGTACATCATGGTCGGGACGGCCTTCGACCTGGTCTTCCTTGCGGTTGCCGCCTGGGCCTTCTCGGCGCCCAGCTACCCGGCGTTCCTCGTCGCGGTGCTCCTCCTGCAGTTCAGCAGCAACTTCGCACAGGGGCCGTTCCAGGGCTACCTCCCGGACCTCGTCCCCTCGCCGCAGGTTGGCGTGGCCTCCGGACTGATGGGCCTCGCCTCCCTGGTGGGGAACCTCGGCGGTGCCGGAGTGGCGGTCCTGTTCGTGCGCCTGCTCCACTGGGATCCTGGCGTGTTCATCACCGTCGGGCTGGTCGAAGTGACGACCATGCTCGTCACGGCCATCTGGGTGCCCGACAGCCCGGGCCCGCCGACCGACCTGACACTCCGCCAGCGGGCGCGCGCGGCCTGGGGCACCGACCTCCTCCGCGAGCGGTCCTACGTCTGGCTGCTGGCGAGCCGGCTCTTCATCCTCATGGGCGGGAGCACCCTGGCCAACATGGGCGTGCTCTTTCTCGTCAACGCCCTGGGCTTCCCCACCGAAGACGCGGAGTCACGGATGTTGCCCGTCATGCTCGCGCTCGGTGTCTCGGCGGCGATCGCCACGCTCCCGGCCGGCATGCTCTCGACGCGTGTCGGTCGGAAGCCGGTCATCTATGCCGGCCTCGCGCTGGGGATCGCGGGCACGCTGGGGATCGCGGCCGCCGGTGAGTACTGGATGATGGTGCTCCTCGTCGTGCCGGTGGGCATCTGCCTGGGCGCCTTCCAGTCGGTCGACTGGGCCCTCATGACCGATATCATCCCGAAGGCCGAATCCGGCCGCTACATGGGGATCAGCAACGTCGTGACCGCCGGCAACCAGGGAGCGGCCGTGATGGCCGCGGCCGCCGTGCAGCTTGCCGTCACGCTGGTGCTCGGAGCGAACGCCGGCTACCGCGCCATGATCCTGTTCATGGTCGCCGAGTTCCTCGTCGGGGCCTGGGCGCTGACCCATGTCCCCGAACCGTCGGGCCGGCGCGCGGCAGCCCGGCGCATCGCCGCTGGGGCCGCGGCCTGACCATGTCTCCGGCAAGGGCCGCAACGGATCCCGGTGTTCTGTCCCGAGCTCGTGGGCTTCGCTCCCAGGCGCGCTACATCGCGACCCGCCTCGTCATCGGCGCGGTGGCGCGCGGCTACGTGCGGCTTCGCGTCCACGGAAAGAAGGGACTCCCGCGCGGGCCGTACCTCCTGTGCTTCAACCACCAGAGCTGGACCGATCCGCTCCTCCTGCTCGCCGTCCTGCCCTGGCGGACGCGCGTCTTCTTCTTCGGGCCGAAGGAGGAGGACATGGACCACGGATGGCGGAATCGCCTCATCCGGTGGACCGGCACGTCGGTCCCGTATCGCCCGGCCAAGGACGACCTGCTCGGCGCCACCCGGCGTGTCCAGGCCGTGTTCGATGCCGGGAACATGCTGGCGATCGCGGGCGAGGGGCGGATCCATGCCGGGGAAGGGGCTCTCCTGCCGCTCAGCGAGGGGGCCGCGTTCTTCGCCCTGCGTTCGAGCGTGCCGATCGTGCCCTGTGCCATCAACGGGACGAGCTGGCTCTGTTTCGGGCGCACGGTCCGGGTGAGGTTCGGGCGACCGATCACCGCGGAGGCCCGTCCGACGCAGGCTGCGGTCCAGGCGCTCACCGGGCGACTGTGGACCGAGCTGCACGACCTCTGCCAGGGCTATCCGGACCCGCCGCCGCCCGGTCGGTTCGGGCGATGGTTCACGGACGTGTTCAACGAGTGGCCCGAGGACACTCGCCCGGCGCCACCCGGGCATCCGGAGGCCCGGCGCAGGCCGCCAGCGGAGCGGCCCGACGAGGCTCGATAGACCCTTCCCCTGCTGTGGTCTGAGCCCGGGTCAGGACGTCGTCCGCCGGATCTTCGTGGGACGGTTCCGACGTGCTCGACCAAGCGGCCGCGGAGATCTCCGGCGGGCACTGACCACCCCAGCCGCGATCTGGAGCAAGATGCAGGCATGACACCTGCCGCAACCGTCCACCATGTTGTCGAGGGGCCTCCCGGCGCGCCCGTGCTCGTCCTCTCGAATTCGCTGGGCAGCACGCTCGCGATGTGGGGCCCGCAGGTCCAGGCGCTTGCCCGCCATTTCCGCGTCGTGCGATACGACATGCGCGGGCACGGGCGGTCCCCGGTGCCACCGGGGCCGTACGAGGTCGAGGCTCTCGGACGCGACCTGCTGGCCCTGCTCGACCGGCTCGGCGTGCCGGCGGCCCACCTGTGCGGGCTCTCGATCGGCGGGATGGTGAGCACGTGGGTCGCCGCAAACGCGCCCGAGCGAGTCGAGCGGCTCGTCCTGTGCTGCACCTCGGCGCATTTCGATCCCCCACTCGCGAGCCTGTACCGGGAGCGCGCGGCCGTGGTCCGGGCACAGGGCACCGACGCGATCGCGGACGCCGTGGTCGCCCGCTGGCTCACGCCGTCCTTCGCCGGGGCCCACCCGGCCGTCGTCGAGACCCTCCGCGCGATGATCGCCTCGACGCCCGCCGAGGGGTACGCCGGGTGCTGTGACGGGCTGGCCACGATGGACCTGCTGCCGGAACTGCCGCGTGTCCGCGCCGACACGCTGGTGATCTCGGCCGCCGGCGATGTCGCCCTGCCGCCGGCGCACGGCGAGCGGATCGCCGCCGGGATCGCGAGGGCGCGCTTCGCCGTCGTCGAAGGCGCCGCCCATCTGGCCAACATCGAGCGGCCCGACGCGGTCACGGAGCTGATCCTGCCGCACCTGCTGGCGGGGAGCGCCGGGGTGGAACCGTGAACGAGGACGCGGGCGTGCCGGCGGCGAACCTCGCCTTCGCAGTCGCGCGACGCACGATCGAGGAGAGCGTCCCGCAGGCGCGACCTGCGGGACCCCGACACAGCTCGTAGCATCACGGCAACACCCCGAGTCCGGCCAGTCGACTCTGCAGGAGCTTCCATGACCGCCGATGAACTGACCGCGCGCCGGCACGTGCCCGAGGC
>JAJYDP010000311.1 GCA_021777365.1 Chloroflexota bacterium
GCGCAGGGCGGCCAGGATCCAGCGCTCGGCGACGAGCACGCCGGCTTCGACCTTCGCCTTGTCGTACGTCTTCAACTGCAGCCGGTGGGCCGGTTCCGCAGCGATTCCGTGTGGCCCACCCGTTCCACCCGTTGCTCGGACGCGAGTTCGACCTCGTCGGATATGCCCATACCTGGGGGGAGCACCGGGTCTTCTTCCGCGAGCCTGGCGACGTGCGGGTGCGCTCGCTGCCGGCGGGCTGGACCGACGTCGAGGGCCCGGACCCCTTCCTCGTGCTCGCTGCCGGCCGAACCTGCTTCCGGGTCGACGACCTCGTCGCCCTCGTCCGGATCGTCGACGAGCTCGACGGGAGGTGTCACGGAGATTCTGCCGTTGATGTCAGCACGATTATGCCGAAACGGCACCAGAGATGCTGATGGAATCGAGAGGTCGAAGATGCTCTCTGAGCGTGATGTTGCGAGATCCATCCCACCATGTCGGTTGACGGCGACGATTGGAGCGGCATAATGATAGAGACATATCGTGCCGAGGAGGAGCATCGTGGACGCCGCCGATGGCAAGCTCGCCGCGCTCCGTCGCCACCACGCCCAGCACCCACACCCCGCTGCGGTGCGCGACCCTGCGTTCGCGTCGGGCGACCCCTTCTTCGATCCACGGGATCTCGTCCAGGTCAGGTACGAGATGCTGCGCCGGGTCCGCGAGGAGGGCCAGTCGGTGACCGCCACGGCGGCGGCCTTCGGTGTCTCGCGGCAAGGGTTCTATGCCGCGGCGGCGAGCTTCGAGCAGGCTGGGCTTCCGGGGCTCGTGCCGGAGCGGCCCGGTCCGCGCCGGGCCCACAAGCTGTCCGAGCCGGTGGTCGACGTCCTGGCGGCGAGCCTCGCCGCGGACCCCTCACTCAACTCGGCCGATCTTGCTCGGATCGCCCAGGAGCAGTTCGGGATCGGCGTCCACCGGCGCAGCGTGGAGCGGGCGCTGGCGCGCCGAAAAAGGGGGCTCCGCCAGCGAGGGTGAGCGTGACCGCCTCGCCCGCGACGCTTGCCCGGACGTACGAGGCGCTCCGGGCGGGAGCGACCGGGATGCCCGTGACCGGGGTCCCGCGCGGTCTCGCCGTCCTGCGCGGCGGCGGAATGACGGCCTGGATGGCGGCCTGCCCACCCGACCGGAGCGTCACCGCGCGCGGGCGGCCGATGGTGCCGGTGATGGAGCCGCACCTGGGCATCGGGCGCGAGCTCGTCGGCGTCCTCGCCGCGATGGCCCTGGCCCCTCGAACCCTCCCGGAGTCGATGTCGTGAACGCCGAGCAGCACAGCAAGATCAGCGCGTCCCACCTGCTGCGCCGGGCATACCTGTACGTCCGCCAGAGCACGCTGCGCCAGGTGCTGGAGAACACCGAGAGCACCAAGCGCCAGTACGCCCTGCGCGAGCGGGCGATCGCACTCGGCTGGCCGCCTGACCGGATCGTCGTCATCGACAGCGACCTCGGCCGCTCGGGTGCCGACAGCGATCGCGAGGGCTTCGCGCGCCTGGTCGCCGCGGTCGGGCTCGGCGAGGTCGGGGTGGTCCTGGGACTCGAGGTCAGCCGGCTCGCCCGCAGCTCGACCGACTGGCACCGCCTCCTCGAGATCTGCGCCCTCACCGACACCCTCATCTGCGACGAGGACGGCCTGTATGACCCCGGGCACTTCAACGACCGCCTGCTGCTCGGCCTCAAGGGGACGATGAGCGAGGCCGAGCTCCACGTCCTGCGGGCCCGCCTCCTCGGTGGTCAGCGGGCCAAGGCCAGCCGGGGCGAACTCGAGATGCGCCTGCCGGTCGGCCTCGTCAATGATCCTGTGGGTCGGGTCGTCCTCGATCCGGACGCCGCGGTCGTGGCCGCCGTGCGGACGTTCTTTCTGACGTTCCGGCGGACCGGATCCGCGACTGCGACGGTCCGCCACTTCCGGGAGCAGGGCCTGCTGTTCCCGCGCCGGCTCGCCACCGGACCCCACGCCGGCGAAGTCGCCTGGGGGCCGCTCCTCCACCATCGTGCCCTGCGCGTCCTCAAGAACCCGCGGTACACGGGCGCCTTCGTGTACGGGCGGACCCGCGCCAGGCGAACCGCGACCGGGACCGAGTCCAGGATCCGGCTGCCGCGCGAGGAGTGGCACACCCTCCTGCTCGACCGCTTTCCGGCGTACATCAGTTGGGACGAGTACGAGGCGAACCTGCGCCGCCTGGCCGAGAACGCCCAGGCCAACGGCGCCGACCGACGGGCGGGGCCGCCGCGGGAGGGTCCGGCGCTCCTCCAGGGCCTTGTCGTGTGCGGTCGCTGCGGCGGGCGGATGGGGGTCGGCTACTATCGCGCCCACGCCACGCTCGTTCCCGAGTACCACTGCCAGCGCGAGGGGATCGAGCACGCCGGGCCGCTCTGCGCCCGGATCGTCGGCCACGGGATCGACCGCGCGATCGGCGAGCTCCTCGTGGAGACCGTCAGCCCGCTCGCGCTCGAGGCGGCCCTCGGCATCGAGGCCGAGCTCGCGGCCCGCGCGGCCGAGGCCGACGGCCTGCGGCGGGCTCAGGTCGAGCGGGCCCGCTATGAGGCCGAGCTCGCCCAGCGCCGGTACCTGCGGGTCGATCCCGACAATCGCCTGGTGGCAGATTCGCTCGAGGCCGACTGGAACGCGAAGCTGCGGGCGCTCGCCGACGCGCAGGAGGCGTACGAGCGGGCCAGCGGGGCCGAGCGGGGGCTCGTCGACGAGGGGCAGCGGGCCCGGATCCTCGCCCTCGCCACCGACTTCCCGAGGCTCTGGGCGGATCCGGCGACGCCCCAGCGGGAGCGCAAGCGGATGGTCCGCCTCCTCGTCGACGACGTCACGCTCCTGCGCACGGACGAGCTCGTGGCCCACGTCCGCTTCCGGGGTGGCGCGACCCGCACCGTGCGGCTGCCGCTGCCACTCGATGCCGCCGATCTCCGGCGGACCGATCCCGCCGTGGTTGCCCAACTCGACCGCCTGCTCGACGATCACACCGACGCCGAGGCGGCCGAGCTCCTTAACGCGGCCGGCCTGCAGCCGGGCGTCGCCGCGCAGTTCAACGCCGCCATCGTGGTGCATCTCCGGCACAAGTACGGGCTCACCGACCGGTTCACCCGCCTGCGCGCCCGTGGCCTCCTGACCCTGCCGGAGATCAGCGTGGTCCTCGGCGCACATCCGGCGACCGTCAAGGTCTGGGCGCGCGAGGGCCGCATCCCGTCCGTGCTTGCCAGGGACAACGGCGTCCGCCTCTTCCCGCGCCCAGCCGACCTCGACCGCCCCTGCGGCTGGTGTGGCAGCCCCATCCCGGCCCGACCCGCCCTCCGGGGCGGCAAGAGGTGGTGCAGTGCGCGCTGTTGCTACGCTGCGTACCGAAGCCGCAAGCGCGCCGGCGCGGCGCGCCATGGTTCGATGCCCGACACGGCCCATGAGGTGCAGTCAGTTGCATAAGCCTTGTCGCGCGGCCGGTGGGGCCGGGCGGGGAGGACGGCGCACCCGTAATGGACGGCCAGTTCCTCGTAGGTGCGGTTGAGCAGGGGCTCGTAGCGGTGGGCCTGGGTGACCGCGGCGTGCAGGTTATCCGGCACCAGGATGTGCGGCGCGCCCCCGAAGTACTCGAAGGCGTGGACGTGCGCGTCGACCCAGTCGGGCAGCGCCTGGGAGGCGAGCGCCTCGGCATAGGTGTAGCTGCTGGCGCCGAGCACGGCCACGAAGAGCTCGGCCTGGCGGATCTCCCCGCTTCTCGGATCGACGATCGGGAGTGTGTCGCCGCCGAAGTCGAGGAAACACTTCTCGCCGGCGCGGTGCTCCTGGCGCATGACCACGTCGAGGCGGCGCTGCCAGAGCCGGTAGTGGCGGCAGAACTGGCTGTACTGGTAGCCCGCGGGGGCGCTCGCCTTGTACTCCATCCAGAGCAGCTGCAGGGTGACGCCCTTGCGGCGCAGCTCGCGGTGGATCGTGGCCCAGTCGGGCAGCGGCCGGCTGGCGCTGGGCGGCGGGGCCGCCGAGCGGAACAGGCGCGCCTCCAGGGCGGCATCGTCGAGCCCCTCGGGCAGGGGCCAGGCGAGGCTCGCCCGTCGGGCGCGGGCCACGTGGTCGGCCACCGTGGTGGTGGGCATCCCGAGCGCGATGCCCACCTGGCGCCGGCTCAATCCCTCGGCCAGGGTCAATCGCAGGACTTCGCGGATCTTGCGCATGGCGGATCGGGGGCGCGGCATCGGCATCCTCCTCGAACGTCCGTCCGGATCGTTCAGGGAGCATGCCGGTGCCCGGCTCACCTCACCGCGTCAGCGCCCCCCGACGGGGTGTTCGGAAACCCCGGAACGCTGTTCGGATTGGATCGGAATGGGTGTTCGGATTGGATCGGAACCGGTGTTCGGAAACCCGCGGAATCCACACCGACCGCGAGAGCGACGTCGTGGAGTTCAAGCAACAGGTTCCGAGCGACGAGGCTGGCAAGGCGAAGGTCATGAAGACCGTCTGCGCGTTTGCCAACGGCCAGGGCGGCTCCGTTCTCTTCGGGATCGATGACGACGGAGTCGTGATCGGGGTTGCCGCCGACGCAGTTGATCGCCTGAAGGACCAACTGACACAGACTGTCGGCTCCTGGGTGGAACCGCGACCTCGGATTGACTTCGCGACCCTGCCGCTCGACGCCGAAGACCGCGTGGTTCTGGAACTGCGCGTCGAGGCAGGCTCCGGTCTCTACGGATGCCACGCCCGTCTGGGGGACGTCCCGGCTGCCTACATCCGGCACCATGCGATCACGGTGCGAGCGAGGCCGGGAGAGATCGAGAGCATCGTCCGCGCCCGGACCCCGTCGATAGCTTCACCCCACGCGTGGGGATCCTTCGTCTGACCAAGCGCGCAATGGTGGCGGGGCGGCCGGCTTGGTGGACCGCGGGGGTAGGCCATCACAAAGAAGCGCCGAACCACGGCGATCCGCTCGGTCATGCGGATGCGACTGCCCACTGCTCCAGACCCGGGAGGACTTCGATCAGGCTGCCTGGACATCCCCCGATCTCGTCGATCGGCCCGCGCCTTGAGTCTGCCCCGTATGCCGAACCGGGCCGGGAAGGCTACTTCGCGGCGCTCGCCGACGTCCAGGATTGGCGCGCTTGCTCGACCTTGTGGTTCAGATCGAATGTGCTGCCTATTCCTCGCGCAGGATGGTTGCCGGCGTCGCGCGCAGCGCGAGCAGGACGGGGCCGAGGGCAGCGATCAACGTGGCCACGAGCGCGGCACCAATCGCGGTGAGAATAGCGATGACGATCGCGCTGGCTGTGGCGTGCAGGACCTGCCCGACGGCAAGCGTCACGGCCGCTCCGATCGCACCGCCCAGTAGCCCGATGATGCCTGCCTGGACGACGAGGAAGCGCGCGGTCAATCCTGGCGACCATCCGATCGCCCGCAACGTCGCGAAGGCGGCCTCGCGGCGCAGGTAGCCCAGGCTGACGATCTCGCCCGCGGCCAGAGCGCCCACGCCGAGCGTGAGGCCGGCGATCGCGAGATGGAACGGACGAACTTGCGCCGCGAGGTAGACGCCGAGCACGGTCGTGTCAAGGCGGCCATTGAAGGCGAGCGCGACGAGGCTGACCGATCCGACCAGCACAGCGCCCAGGGCGACGGCGAGCACTCCCAGTAGGGCCTCGACACGCCGGGGCCCGAGGAGATCGCGGACCGCCAGCCAGGTCAGCCAGCGGATCGGCCGGCTGCGGTGCGCGGGCTCCAGACTCACGAGCTGGCCCACGGGCGGGCCACGCAGCACAAGCAGCGCGGGCACCAGGCCCGCGATCCCGGCGACGATGAACGTCAGGGGGACCGCTCCGGCGATCTGCCAGGGTGCGAGCACAAGGCCCAGCGGGAGGAGCGCGAGGGTCACCAGCAGCGACACGATCCCCACCGCCAACCCGAGCACGAGCATCTCGAGCTCGACGAGCCAGGCGATGCGGGCACCCGACCAGCCCACCGCGCGCAGGGTCGCCAGTTCGGGAGCGCGCTGGCGCACTGCCACGTAGGCCGTGTCGGCCACGAGCAGCACGGCCCCCAGCAGGACGAGCGTGAAGAGCGCCAGGTCTTCGCCCGAGACGGCCTCGACGAAGCCGACCGCCACCCCCTTCTTCGACCAGCCCTCGCTGACGGTCAGGGCGGGCCGTCCGAACTGCCCCGCCGGGAGGTCGAC
>JAJYDP010000312.1 GCA_021777365.1 Chloroflexota bacterium
GCATCTCCGGGGGCCGTTTCGTGCGGGGATTCTGGTCGGGGCGCCGCGATTCGAACGCGGGACCTCTTGAACCCCATTCAAGTGCGCTACCAGGCTGCGCTACGCCCCGACGCCGGCATTCTAGCAGAGCCGTTTCCCCTCCCCGGCCGTCCACCGGCCGGTCGGCAGGCTCGACGGAGCATCGTGCGGGACGACCCGGCGACGTCTCAGCGCCGGCGATCCCCCTTGTCCCGCCCGGGCCCGGATCCTCCGCGCCCCGGTCCGGGCCCGGAGCCTCCAGGGCGGGGCGTCCGGCCGCCACCCGGCCGCGCCGTGCCGCGACCGGCGGGTCGCGCCCGCCGTCGCTCCACCTGCACGCGGGAGCGCGTCCGGAAGACGAGTCGGATGGGCGTGCCGCCGAAGTCGAACGCCTCGCGGATCCGGTTCTCCAGGTACCGCGCGTAGCTGAAGTGCACCGCGTCCCCGTCGCTCACGAAGCAGACGAAGGTCGGCGGCGCCACCGACGCCTGGGTCGCGTAGTAGAACTTCACCCGCACGCCCCTGACCGACGGCGGCGCCTGCCGGAAGGTGGCATCGGCAAGCAGCCGGTTGAGCTCCCCGGTGGAAACCCGGCGGCGGCGCTGGACGGCGATCTCCATCGCGGCATCCAGCACCCGCCCGACGCGCTGACCGGTGAGGGCACTCACCGCGACGATCGGCGCGAAGTCCAGGAAGGGGGCCTCCCGCCGCACGGCGGCGACGTACGCGTCGAACGTCCCCGGCTCCTTCTCCACCAGGTCCCACTTGTTGAGCGCGACGACGAGCCCCTTCCCCTCCTCCACCACGTAGCCGGCCACGTGGGCGTCCTGGCGGGTGAGCCCGTCGACGCTGTCGAGGACCAGCACCGCCACGTCGCACCGCTCGAGCGCACGGAGTGCCCGCAGGGCCGAGTACCGCTCCGACTCGGGCCCGCCGGCGACCCTGCCCCGGCGACGCAGCCCGGCCGTGTCGATCAGGGTGACGGGGTGCTCGTTCCAGGCGATCTCGGTGTCGATCGCGTCGCGCGTGGTGCCCGGGATCTCGCTGACGATCACGCGCTCCTCGCCGAGCAGCGCGTTGAGCATCGACGACTTCCCGACGTTGGGCCGGCCCACGATCGCCACCGCCACGGGGGCGTTCAGCGCGGCCTGGTCCGCCTCGGTCCGACGGTCCCACGCGGCTGCCGCCACATCGGCGGCCCCCGCCTCCTCCTGCTCGTCCGACCGGGCCTCCGCCGGCCCGGTGCCCTCCGTGGGACCGAGATCGACGCCCTGCGCCTCGGCCAGGGCGACCATCTCGGCCTCCGCCTCGGCGTCCGCCTCGCGCCGCTTCCGCTCGATCTCCTCGGGGCTCTCCGGGGGCAACTGCCAGACCACCGCGTCGAGCAGGTCGCCGGTCCCCCGCCCGTGCAGGGCGCTGACGGCGTAGGTCTCCTCCCACCCGTAGCGGTGGAACTCCGCGCCCTCGTACTCGCGCCGGTCGCTGTCCGCCTTGTTCACGGCCACGATCACCGGGACCGTGGCGCCCCGCAGGAGCTCCGCGGCCTCCTGGTCGGCCGGCGTCTCTCCCGTCGCGGCATCCACCACGAACAGCACGAGGTCGGCCTCGTCGATGGCCATGCGCGCCTGCTCCTGGACCTTGGCCTCGATGGGATCGCCGGGGCGGCGTTCGAGGCCGCCGGTGTCCACCACCACGAAGCGCCGACCGTTCCACTCGGCCTGCCCGTACAGCCGGTCCCGGGTGGTGCGGGCACGGTCCTCGACGATGGCGGCGCGCTCCCCGACGATCCGGTTGAAGAGCGTGCTCTTGCCCACGTTGGGACGGCCGACGATGGCGACGATGGGGAGGCCGTGGACCGGCCTCGCCGCGGGACGTGCCGGCATGACTCAGCCCTCCGCCGGGGCGGCGCCGGACGGAACGCTGCTGGTGCGGTACGTGGAATCCGCCACGCGGCGCAGCGATGCATCGGCCAGCTCGGCGGCGCGCGCCCGGACCTCCGTTGTCCCGGCCAGCTCGTAGATCCGACGCGTGACCGCCTGGAGATCCTCGATCGGCGTCGAGGTGCCGCCGGTGACGCCCACCACCTCGGCGTCGCCGAAGAGATCCGGGTCCTGCAGGTCCGCCGGTGATTCGATCTGCACCACGGGGGTCCCCGCGATCCGGCAGAGGCGCGTGAGCTCCTTGGTGTTCGCGCTGCTCCGGCCCCCGACCACCACCATGTGGTCGACCGCCGCCGCGGCCTCCATGGTGTCCTGCTGGCGGCGGATCGTCACGGGGCAGATCGTGTTGACGATCTTGAGCTCGTGGCAGCGGCCCACCAGGTAGGCGGCGAGCTTCTCGAACTTCCACGGCGGCTGCGTGCTCTGGCTGATGAGCGCGATCCGCTTGGTGCGCGGGATGCGGCCCCAGTCCTCCTCTTCGTCGACCACGATCGCGCCGGGCGCGAAGCCCAGCAGGCCGACGACCTCGGGGTGCCTGGGCGTGCCGAGGAGCACGATCGTGTAGCCCTCGTCCACCAGCCGGGCGAGCGCTCGCTGCTCCTGGATCACCCAGGTGCACGTGCCGTCGATCACCTCGAGGCCACGCGTCCTGGCGCGCTCCATCACTTCCGGCGTCACGCCGTGGGCGCGGATCACCACCGCCGCGCCCTCGCGCACCTCGTCCAGGGTGCCCACCGTCCGGATCCCCTGCGCCTCGAGCTGCTCGATCACGCCCTCGTTGTGGACGACCTGGCCGAGGGTATGGGTCGGCTTCCCCTCCGCGGCGGCCGTCTTCGCGTAGTCGATCGCCTCGCGGACGCCGTAGCAGAAACCGGTGCGGCGCGTGATGAGGACGTCTCGAACCTTGCCCATGGGACCGTCATTGTGGCACGGACGATCCCGCGGGGCCGCCGCCCGCGGCTCCCCCGGCCTGCGGGAGGGCCCGGATCAGGGCCACCACCGCGTCCACGGCCTGCTCGAGGGTGAACCCGTCGGTGCGGATCACCACCGCGTCGGGCGCCACGCGGAGCGGAGCGGTCTCCCGGCCGCTGTCCGTGGCGTCGCGCGCCCGCAGCTCGTCGAGCGTGCGCCGGGCGTCCGCACTCTCTGCGTCGTGCGCCGCGATGCCGCGCTCCAGGCCCCGCCGGCGCGCCCGTTCGGCCAGCGATGCGTCCAGGTAGATCTTGAGGTCCGCGTCCGGCAGCACCACGGTGCCGATATCGCGCCCGGCCACGACGATCCCGCCGCCCAGTGCCAGCTCGCGCTGCCGCGGCAGGAGCGCCGTCCGCAGCTCCGGCTGCCGCGACACCTCGCTCACGGCCCGGTCGATCTCGGGGACGTGCACCAGGCCGGTGACCTCCCGCCCGGCCGCCAGGACCCGCGTGTAGCGGCCCGCCTCGTCCGCCTCGAGGCGCAGGTCGGGGACCAGGGCGGCGAGCGCCGGCCCGTCGTCGAGGGGGACGCGGCGCTGCAGCGCCAGCCAGGTCGCGGCGCGGTAGAAGAGCCCGCTGTCGCAGAAGCGGAACCCGAGCCGCGCCGCGGCCATCGCGCCCACGGTGCTCTTGCCGCTCGAACCCGGGCCGTCCAGCGCCACCACCGGGGCGCCGCGCGCCTCTCCCGCGATCTCTCCGTCCCTCCCCGGCCTCGCGCCGCGCGCCACCCGAGCGCGGCTACCGACGCCGGACAGGGTAGTCCAGCACGGCGGCCTCCGCGTCCCGACGCTGAGGCGGGGGCCCCCGACGGCGGCCCGGAGACGGAGACGGAGACGGGGCCGCGGCCAGGCGCGCCGCCTCGGCAGGCGTGAGACGGCGAGCCTGCCCTGGCCGGAGCCCGCCCAGCCGCACCCTGCCGATGCGAACCCGGACGAGCCGCGCCACCGGCGCCTCCACCGCCGCGAACATCCGCCGCACCTGGCGCTTCCAGCCCTGGCGGAGCGTGGCCCGGTACCATGCCAGGCCGGGCGGCGCGTCGGCGCCCAGCAAGTCGAGCAGCGCCCCCGTCTCGGTCCGCGTGGCAGGGCGCAGGTCGACGAGGGTGGCCCGGCCCTCCTCGAGGTCGATCCCGTCGAGGAGCGCCCACGCCTGCCCGGGGCGGAGCGGCTCCGGCAGGCCGACTGCGTACTCGCGATCCACGCCGTGCGACGGGTGCAGCACCCGCTGCGACCAGTCGCCGTCGTTCGTCATGAGCAGCAGGCCCTCGGACTCCCGGTCGAGGCGACCCACCGGGTAGAGCCGGCGGGCAGCCGTCACGACGTCGGGCGGCAGCAGGTCGACCACGGTGCGGTCCGCATGCCGATCCGCCACCGTGCTGGTGACTCCCCGGGGCTTGTGCAGCGCAAGGTAGACGGAGCCCGCGCGGGCCGGCAGCGGGTGCCCGTCGACCTCGATCGCCTGCCGCTCCGGGTCCACCACGGTGCCCGGCTCCGCGGCCACCCCGTCCACCCTGACCCTGCCGGCGGCGATCATCCCTTCCGCGGCGCGCCGGGACGCCACGCCCGCGTCGGCGAGGGCCTTCTGCAGCCGGACGCGCGGCATCCGGTCAGGCTCCGTCGTCCCGGTCGGCCCCGGGAGCCGCGCCGGTCGAGGCCTCCTCGCCGGCCTCCGCCAGCCGCGCGGCGATCTCGGCATCCAGCGCGGGCAGTTCGTCCAGCGAGGTCAGGCCGAAGCGCTCGAGGAACTCGAAGCTCGTTCCGTACAGGATCGGCCGCCCGGGCGTATCCGACCGGCCCTCCTCCATGATCAACCGTCGGTGGAGCAGCGAGCGCACCACGTAGTCCGAGTCGACGCCACGGATCCGCTCGATGACGGCACGGGTCACGGGCTGGCGGTAGGCGACGATGGCCAGCGTCTCCAGCGCGGCCGGGGTAAGCCGGATCCCCTCTGCGCCCACGTAGCGGGCGATCAGGCCCCCGGCCTCGGGCGCCGTGGCCAGCGCCACCCGGTCGCCCGCGGCGAGCAGCCGGATGCCCCGGTGGGCGAGCTCCACCTCCAGGTCGCCCAGGCGCGCGTCCACGGTGTCCTGGTCCACTCCCGCCAGGCTCGCGAGCTCGCGGCGCGCCAGGGGTCGCTCCGCCACGAAGAGGAGTGCCTCCAGCTGGGCCACGCTGAGCTCGCCGGCAGGAGCCTCCGCCGCCCCGGCCTGCGTCGCGGCGGGGGCCTCCGCTCCCCCATCCGCCGGCCGGTCGGCACCGGCAGGCAGCTGCCCGCCCGGCGTTTCGTCCACCGTGGTCACGCGAAGTCCTCCAGCGACTCGTCGATTGGCGCCTGGTCCGTGCCGCCCCGCCCGTCACCCGGCTCCAGCGCCCGGCACCGGATCGGGCCCCACGGGCGGTCCTGCTCGACCGCGATCTCGTGGCGCTTCACCAGCTCCAGCATGGCCAGGAAGGTGACCGCCGCGAGGACCCGGTCGCGGGTTCCGTCGAGCAGGTCCTGCAGGACCACCACCGGCGCGCGGCGGATGGCGGCCCGGATCGCCTCCGCACGCTCGGCCAGGGTGATGGTGCGGCGGACCACGTCGGGAGGCGGCGGAGCCGGTGCGACGAGCCGAAGCGCCCGCTGCAGCGCGGCACCCAGCACGGCCGGGTCGAAGGGTGGCTCCGCCGGCGGCCGCGCGCCCGCCAGTCCCGCCGCCAGCGCCGCGGCAGGCTCCCGCCGGACCAGCGGCCCCACCTGGGCGTGCTCACGGAGCCAGGCGCCGGCGTCCCGGTAGGCACGGTAGACGATGAGTCGGCGCCGCAGTTCCACCTCCGGGTCCGGGCCCTCCTCGATCCCGGCGACCGGTTCGGGCGCCGGTTCGGCCGGCAGCAGCGCGCGTGACTTGATGAGGATGAGCTGGGCCGCCACGGCCACGAAGGCGCTCAGGTACGGGAGCCGGTCCGCCTCGAGATCGCCCATCGCCTCCAGGTAGGCGCCGGCGAGGTCGCCGAGGGGCACGGTCAGCACGTCCAGCTGGCGCGCCTCGATGAGCGCGAGCAGGAGCGCCAGCGGCCCGTCGAAGGCCGCCGGGTTCTCGTCCGGAACCTGCCCTGGAGCGGGCAGACCGCCGTCCTCCCGCCGGCCGATCCGCCGCCCTGCGTCGTCCGCCATCCCTGCCTGCGACGACTCGCCGGATGGCCCGGCCGGGTGCCCGACGCGGACGCGCGTGGCGCGCTCGGGTTGCCGTGCCTCCTCGAACGAGACGGCGACCGGTGCCC
>JAJYDP010000313.1 GCA_021777365.1 Chloroflexota bacterium
GGCCGGGTTCCAGCGTAGGCCGGCAATCTCCGCGCGGCGGGCGCCCGTGTCCATGAACACCCTCAGGATCGCGGTATCGCGCAGGCTGGCGAAGTCCTTGCCCGCGGCGTCGGCGAGGATCGCCCGGAGCTGGGAGTCCCGAAGGACGGCGGGCGGCGTCTCCGGGATCCGCGGCGGCGTCATCTTCGCCATCGGGGACACGGACGCCAGCCCTTCGTCAATCGCCCACCGGAAGAACGCCTGAGCGCCCCGGAAGCGCGCGGCGGCGGTCGCTGGCTTGAAACGGTCGAGCAGGTCGGTAATCCATGCCTCGACGTGCTCGCGGCGGACCGCGCCAACTTCGGCGGGCATCCCCTGCGCGGCAAGGTATCGCGCCATCCGCTCGGCGCTGTCGACGTAGATCTTGGTGGTGGCGGGGGAGAGGTTGCGGGCCCGGCAGTGGCGCCCGAAGCTCGCCACGTCCTCCGCGAGGGGCGTTCTGGTGGTGGTGGTCGCGGTCTGGGTGGGCATGGCTGGTGGCTCGGCGGCGGGTTCCGACCCGACCAAGTTATCTGCTCACTGAGCGGCCTGCGTAGTGCCATTCGGCATGTATCTGCTCATCTTGAGCACGAATGCCGCGATTCGGGCACAGTCTGGCTCGGCACATAACTGTCACTTACCAATGGATCAACGGGAGCACCGGGTCCCGCGGCCGACCTACGCACGTTCGAGGAGCGGCCTGACCTCGGTCGCGAACCGCGTCATGGACTCCTCGTCGTACACCGACGGGAACCCGGCGACCAGGTGCCGGTAGCCGAGGTCGACGTACGGTGCGAGGCGCTCGGCCACGTCCTCGGGCGTGCCGACGGGCTGGTCGGTCCAGGGTCGCGCGACCCGGTTGCGCTGGAACGCCTCGCGGAAGAGCCGTTCCGCCTCGGCGCGGTTGTCGCGGATGATCACCACGCCGGCTCCGGTGGTGCGCTCGATCTCGTTCGGATCCCGCCCCACCGCCGCGCAATGCTCGAGCAGGACCTCCTCCTTGTGGCGCACGGCCTCGATGCCGCCCCCGACGTTGTTCATGTCCGCGTACTGCGCGACGAGCTTCAGGGTGACCTGCTCGCCGCCGCCCCCGATACAGATCGGGAGGTGCCGCTGGACGGGCAGGGGGTCGTTCCGCACGTGCGATGCGCGGTAGCGCGCGCCCTCCGGCGCGGATGGCTCGGTCCCGTCGAGCATGCCGCGCATGATCGGCAGGGCCTGGCGGAGCCAGCGGAGCCGCTCGGGCGCGCCCGAGCCGAACTCGAAGCCGAAGTCGTGGGCCTCGCCCTCGAACCACGCGGCGCCGATGCCGAGGATGGCGCGGCCGTTGCTGATGTGGTCCAGCGTGGTGGCCATCTTGGCGACCAGGGTCGGCTCACGGTACGGGTTCGCACCGACCATCAGCCCGATCCGGACACGCTCGGTCCGCGCCGCCCACGCGGTGATGGTCAGCCAGCCCTCGTAGTTCGGCCCGTGCGGGTCGCCGACGATCGGGTACAGGTGGTCCCACGTCCACAGCGAAGAATACCCTAGGCGATCTGCACGGATGCCGGCTTCGAGCAGGGATGGCCAGTCCGTGTACTGGTTCCAGCAGAGGGCGCCGAGCTTCACCTCGTTCATGGCCGCGAGTCTACGGTAGCCTCACCGCGCGGGTCGGAGATATGCTCCGCACCTCGTGAGCGACCAGCGACCGAACCTCGTGCCGGTCTCCCCCAACATGGGCGGGCGCGGCCTTCCGTTGCTCCCGCGGACCGTGGTGGTCGCAGCGGTCGTCGCGCTGGTGGCCTTCCTCGCCGGCCTCCAGCTGAGCCCGACTCGTGAGGTGGTCGTCCCTGCTCCATCGCCATCGGCCCCGGCCTCCTCGCCACCGGCCGCGCCGGCGACGCCTGCTCCGGCGGCTGGCCTGGCCACCGCGGCGCCGCCGCTGCCGCTGGGCGTGTATCACCTCACCCAGCCAGAGGCGAACGAGATCGCTGTGGCCGTGCGCTTCTACGCCGCCTACAACGCGGGCCAACTTGCCACCGTCATGGCGCTGCTCTCCGCGCAGCCGCACCTCTTCGACTGCGACTACACCACCCAAGCGGCCATGATCCTCACTGGGCGTAGCGTCATTGAGACCTACCTGCGCGCCCGCTTCGCTGAGCACGACCGCTGGACCGTCGAGTTCTACCAGGCGAACCCCGCGAACAACCGTGAGGTCGTCGTGCTGCCGCTCCAACGCTCGAACGACACGCTGCGCCGACTCGGTGCGCCGGGCGGGGCGAAGCGCTCGTTCCCGGAGGACTTCTATCTCGCCTTCAACCCGGACCGCGTCCACCTCGACGCGATCGCCTGGTACACGATGTCTGGGTCGGGGGGCTTGTGCAGCCCGTAGGGGCAAAGCACTCCCCTTGGCTGCTTGGGACCCGTTCCGCCATGCAATGTTGGCTGCCCCGATCGCCGCTGGCCCTGTGCCGAAAGGGGACCATCGCCACGGTGCCGGATCCGTGCGACGGGGAGCCCCCGCTCGGGCCGCGCCAGAAGGAGGTCCTTGTGGCACGACTCGAGTAGTAGCTGGTCACCAGAGCTACGCTCTGTACAGCGCCGTCAGCCTGCCTACTCCCCGCGCAGGATCGCGGCCGGCACGGCGCGCCGGACAAGCAGCGCGGGTCCCACCGCCGCCGCCAGCGTGGCCAGGAGCGCCGCACCGATCGAGGCCGCCACGCCGAGCTCGATGGGACCCGCCGCCGCCTGCAGCACCCGCGCCACGCCGAGCGTGATGAGCGCGCCCACGATCCCGCCCAACAGCCCGATGGTGAGCGCCTGGACGACCAGGAAGCGCACGATGAGCCCGGGTGACCAGCCGATCGCCCGCAGGGTGGCGAACGCGGCTTCCCTGCGTAGGTAGCCGAGGCTGACGATCTCGCCCGCGGCCAGCGCGCCGACTCCCAGCGTCAGGGCCGCGATCGCGACATGGAAGGGCCGCACCTGGGCCGCCAGGTACACCCCGAGCACGGTCGTGTCGAGACGGCCGTTGAAGCCGACCGCCACGAGCGTCACCGCTCCCACGAGCACCGCGCCCAACGCGACAGCCAGCACCCCCAGCGCGGTCTCCACGCGCCGCGGCCCGAGGAGATCCCGGACCGCCAGCCAGGTCAGCCAGCGGATCGGTCGGCTGCGATGGGCGGGCTCGAGGCCCGCCAGTCCCCCGATCGGCGGGCCGCGCAAGACGAGCAGCGCGGGCATGAGCCCGGCAATCCCAGCCACGGCGAGCGAGAGGGGCACGGCACCCGCGAGCTGCCAGGGCGCGAGGACGAGCCCAAGCGGCAGGAGCGCAAGGGTCGCGAGCGTCGCGACGACGCCCATCGCGAGGCCCAGCACGAGCATCTCGGCTTCGACGAGCCAGGCGATGCGCCCGCCCGACCAGCCGATGGCGCGCAGGGTGGCGAGCTCGGGACCCCGCTGGCGCACCGCCACGTAGGCCGTGTCGGCCACCAGCAACACGGCGCCCAGCAGAACGAGCGCGAAGAGCGCGAGGTCCTCGGCCGAGACGGCCTCCACGAACCCCACCGCCACGCCCTTCTTCGACCAACCCTCGCTGACCGTCAGGGCCGGTCGGCCGAACGACCCTGCCGGCAGGTCCACGAGCACCGTGCGCGGCGAGGCGCCCTTGACGATGTCGACCTGCAGCCCCGTGGCGTCCTCGATCGCGGCGGCCACCGCGGCCAGGCGCGCCTCGGACGCCGGCCCCGGGGTGTCCACGCCCGCCACCTTGACCCGGATGGCGCTGATGAAGGCGGCCCCTGGGGCGTTGGTGAAGCGGGCCGGATCGGACAGCCAGGCGGCCCCGGCGAGCGTGGTCAGCACGAGGGGCGGGCTGTTGACGTAGGAGGCGAGCGAGCGGGTGGGCCCCAGCGTCTGCCCGTCGGGGAGCGTCACTTGGGGCAGCCCGTAGGTCTCCAGACGGCCACCTGCCAACGGGTTGAAGCCGGGGACGCAGTCGGGGTTGTACTCGCCCACCGGCGCCCAGCGCGAGAAGAGCTCGGAGCGCGGTACCTGGTCCTCGCGGCTAACGGAGCGGAACCAGTCGCCCGAGGCCTCGGGGGGCGCCTGGTCCGCGGGCTTGAGGTTGGACCCGATCACCACGGCGCTCTGGTAGATGCTGGGGTCGGGCGGCTGCAGCTGGGCTGCGAGGTGGTCGGGGCCGACCTGACGGTACGTCACGGGTCCCGCGGTCCAGTGCGGCGAGGCGTCGTAGTAGTCGGCCTGGGCCAGCGTAGCGAGGAAGGCCTGGTACGCGGCGTTGGCGCTGGCCGTCTGCGTGCCGACCGGAGTCCAGGCCGTCAGCGTGTCTGGTGCGCCACCGCGGAGCACGGCCGCGGGATCCTCCGCGCGCTCGGTCGTGAGCGCCATGGTCTCGTCGATGAAGCTGCGATCGCTCACCAGCACCGGGATCGTGGGTTGCGGTCCGGCCACAGACTGGGCCATCGCGGGAGCGTCCGAGGCGGTCAGGTAGCGGCCCGACCCGACGCAGCGATCGAGGTGGGCGAGCTGCGCCTCGGCGACCGGGTCGATGCCGGCCACGACGATCGGCTCTGACCAGCTCACCTCGATCCCGGGTGTCCCGGAGCGGAAGGCACCCTCGAGGGAGGCGTCAGGCGTCAGGCCACCCCAGCAGGCGACGGTCGCCGTGCAGTCGATGCGGGTCGTGCCGACCTCCAGGACCTCCGCGACAGCCGGGCCGGTTTGCCCGGCCTTCACTGACACGATGCGACCCTGCGGCGCAGCGACGAGATACTGCGCCGGCAGCGGGGGGTAGTGCGAGAGCCCAGCCTCTCCGCTCGCCGCCGCCCGGATGCGGAAGACGGTCACCCGACCTGAACCCACGAGTTTCGACACGTCGACCGGGAACTCCGCGGGCCACTGCACGAAGCCGACCACCGCGATGGGCGCCGCGACCGCCACGTCCGGCACGGCGCGGATCGCCGCCAGCTGCGCCTCGGTGATGCCGCCGGTGAGTCCCGAGAGGAAGTTGGGGCGCACCAGACCCTCGCTTGCCTCGAGCACGGTCTCGGAGCCCATCGGACGGATGAGGATGTCGTACGGGGTGTTCCAGGCCTGGGCGATGTCGCCGCTGAGCACAGCCTGCGTGGTGCGCGACACGCCCGCGAGCACGAGAAAGCCCGACACCGCGGTAAGGAGCCCGGCGGCCGCCAGCGCGGTGGCCACCCGACGAGCGAGCAACCCCCGCGTGGCCAGCCGGATCATCGCTCCTCCAGCGCCCGGACCTCGAGGGGTCCCGGCCGATCGAGGCGCTGCTCGCCGTCGACCCGTCCGCCCACCAGGCGCACGACCCGCTCGGCGAAGGCGGCCACGGCCGGATCGTGGGTGCACACCACGATCGTGAGGTCATGCTCGCGGCGCACCCGCTCGAGGAGGCCGATGAGTTCCTCGGTGGTGCCGGCGTCGAGGTTGCCGGTCGGCTCATCGGCGAGGAGGAGCTCGGGCTGTCCCATGAGCGCCCGCGCAAGACCGACCCGCTGGCGCTCACCACCCGAGAGGCGCGACGGTGGTGCGTCGAGGCGCTCGCCCAGGCCGAGCTCGACCAAGAGCCGCCGGGCCTCCGCCTGCAGGTCGCGCCAGTGTCCGAAGGGCAGGCGCGCCGCCACGAGATTCTCCAGCGCGGTCAGTCCGGAGAGCAGATGGGGGTCCTGAAAGACCAGGCCCAGACGGCGGGCACGGAACTCGGCGAGCTCGCGTTCGGACGCCCCGTCGATCCGGGTGCCCAGCACGGTGATCGTGCCGCTGGTCGCCCGATCGAGCCCGGCGACGAGGTTCAGCAGGGTTGTCTTGCCCGAGCCCGACGGCCCGGTGATCGCGACCGTCTCACCGCGGGCGACCCGCAGATCGATCTGCGCGAGTGCCGAAACGCGGCTGCCGCCGCTCGTATACGTGCGCGAGACGTCGTCGAGCGCGATCACGGGCAGGCGCTCAGGCAAGCTCAGCGGCACGCTCATCTGCCGGCCTCACGCGCGGTCGGGCGACGATCTCGCCGAGGTGGCCGCGCAGCCCCTCAAGCCAGCGGAGTTGAGCCTCGACCGCACGGATCTCGGCGTCACGCGCCTCGGCGCGGAAGCCACCGGCGTCCTGCGTGCGGGCCGCCCGCAG
>JAJYDP010000314.1 GCA_021777365.1 Chloroflexota bacterium
GATGGTGGCCGTGGACCCGGGCAACGCGTGGGCGGCAAGCGACGACGGGATCCGTCACTGGAATGGGTCGAGATGGAAGCTCACCAGTGACGACGGCAGCGTCACGGCGCTCGCGGTGGCCGATACCCGGCATGCCTGGGCGGCGTCCGATGCCGGCATCCGGGCCTGGAACGGCAGCGGATGGCCGCTGGTCTATCCGGGCGACGGAGCCCGGTTTGCCGGGATCGCGGCCCTCGATGCGTCGCACGCGTGGGCCGTGGGCACCGCACCCGACGGCTCCGGCGTGGTGGTCGCGTGGAACGGGTCGCGGTGGAGCCTGCAGGCCGCAGTACCCGAGCCGCTCTCGGCCGTGTACGCCGCCGATGCCCGGCACGCCTGGGCCGTGAGCCCGGAGGGGTCGATCTACGCCTGGAACGGCACGGCGTGGCAGCTGGCGGTCGACCTGCACCTGGTGCTCACGAACGTCTCCGGTATTGACCCCTCGCACGTCTGGGTCACCGCGGCCTCCGGCCAGATCCTCTTCCACGACGGCGCCACCTGGCACGTGCAGTACCAGGCACCCACGTCCATGTCCGCGGTCGCCGCGCTGGATCCGACGGACCTGTGGGCGATCGGCTTCGACACCGTCTACACCACCCAGGCCTCCGCCACCAGCTCGGGCTCCTGACGCGACGAGACCGCGCCCCACCCGTGGAGCGCGGTCTCGAGTTCGTTGCCCGCGGCGATCCCGTCCCAGTTCGGGATCGCCACCGGCTCGCTGATGTGCCCGGTGTCAGCTCGGGCGAAGCGGGTTGCCGTTCCTGTCGTGGGGAAGGTCGACGCAGGCGACCAGGCAGCCGCGGGCATCGTGCCCGGCAAACGGATGGAAATGACGCCACGCGCGATCGGCGCCCAGGTCCTGCGTGAGCCGGCAGCCGCAGGCTGCACAGGTCACGGGCCCATCGGCGCCGCGGGTCGCGCGGATCCCAGGATCGGTGAAACTGTACATGTGATGCCTCCGCACAGGACGTTACGGGCGGCGATCGGGATCGTCGGCGGCGTGCGAGATACGGTTCGGTGGCGGAACGGTTACGCCAGTCCGGGGCTGCGGAGGCACCAGCCCACCGCCCGCACCGACACCAGCGCAGGTCCTCGGGCGTCCTCGAGCTTGCGTCGCAGGCGGGCGAGGTGCGGCTTGAGCCACAGTGGGTCGGGATCGCGCTCACCGGGCCACCCGGCGGCCAGCAGTCCCGCGTGCCCCACGAGCTCGCCCTGCGCCTCGACCAGCGACTCCAGGAGGCGGTACTCGATCGGCGTGAGCACGAGCGGGGCGTCGCCGGCACGCGCGTCGTGCCGCCCGGGATCGAGCGCCAGCCCGCCATAGACCACGGCGCCGGACCCTCGAGGCCGGCCGGAACCTGCCGCCTCACCGGGCAGCCCCGCAGCCGCCGTCCTCGGCGAGCGGCGGATGGCCGCCCGGATGCGGGCGAGCAGCTCCTGCTTGCCGAACGGCTTGACCAGGTAGTCGTCGGCGCCGAGGTCCAGGGCCCGCACCTTCGCCGCCTCGGCGCGCTCGCCGCTCACCACGATGATGGGGATCTCGGCGCCCTCGGCGCGCAGCTGGCGCGCCACGCTGAACCCGTCGGGACCGGGCATCGCCAGGTCGAGCAGGACCAGGTCGGGGGAGTCCTCGCGCCATCGACGCACGGCCGTCAGCCCGTCGTAGGCGGTGACGACCTGGTGCCCTTCCGTCCCGACGAGCGCCGTGATGGCGCCGACCATCGCTGGGTCGTCGTCTACCACCAGGATGCGGAGCGTCCCGGCGTCGTTCACAGCGCGACAGCCGACGCGAGCGCGACCACGAACCTTGCCCCGCCGCCCACGGCCGGCTCGCACCACAGTCGGGCGCCCATCGCCTCGCCCAGCCGCCGCGCGGCGTAGAGGCCGATCCCGGACCCGCGCGCGGCCCCTGTCTCGCTGCGGCGGGCGTACGGCTCGAAGACCCGTTCCCGCCATTCCTCGGGGACACCCGGTCCCTCGTCGGCCACCGACAGGCGCGCGATCCCCTCCAGCAGGTCGGTGCTGATCGTGATGGTCGTGCCCGGTGGGGCGTACTTGACGGCGTTCTCCAGCAGGTGCTCGAGGATCTGCCGGAGCCGCCCGGCCTCGCCGAGCACACGCAGGCCGGGGCGGCCGTCGAGCACCACCCCGTGCCGGCGGAGCAGCGGGCCCATCCCGGCCACGGTCTCGTCGACGATCGCCGTGAGGTCGATCGGGACGAGGTCGAGAGGGGTCTGCTCTTCCGGACGGACCGACGCCAGGATCGAGTCGACCAGGCGGTCCAGGCGCGTGACCTGCTCGTCGGCGAGGCGGTGCCATTCGACCGCGCTCGGAACGGTGCCGGATCCGTCGCCGACGGCTTCCGCGAGCAGGTCGAGATAGGCGCGGACGACCGCGAGTGGCGTGCGCAGTTCGTGCGTGACCAGGGCCACGAGCTCGGCCTGCGCCCGCTCGAGCGCCTTGAGCGAGGCGACCTGCGCCTCCGCCTCGCGCTGGAGGCGGCCTTTCGCCACGATGCCGGCCAGCAGGTCCGCGATCGCCCGGAGCTGCGCGACGTCGCGCGGCGTGAACGCGCGACGCTGCTCCGTCTGCACGTTGAGCACGCCCACGACCTGGTCGTTCCAGGAGAGCGGCACGGACAGCATCGAGGCGACGAACCGGCGCTGGTCCAGCCCTCGCACCCAGAGGAACCGGTCGTCGGAGCGGACGTCCGGGATCGCCATCGGCTCGCGACTCGCGGCCACGCGCCCGGTGATCCCCTCCCCGAACGGGACCTTCGCGCGGCCGATCTGGTAACGATCGAGGCCGTTCGTGGCCGCGAGCGTCAGCTGCCGCCCGTCCCGATCGAGCAGGTAGAATGACGACACGTCCGCCTTCAGCGCATCGCGCGTGCCATCTACGACGATGGACAGGAGCTCCTCCCAGGTGCGCGCCGTCGTGGCGAGCCGGGCGACCTCGTGCAGGAACCTCAGTTCCTCGAGCTGCCGCCGGTCGCTTTGCGCTGTGCGGGCGCGGGTCGTCTCCATGCCGGCAGTTCACGACGTTGAGGCCCGCCTGTCAACCGGGGGGTCCCGGGGGTCCCGGCCAGTGCGGCATAGCCGGTTGGTAAAGCGCCCCGAGGCACCTGCCTGTTCGCATCGGCGACGGACAGGCCGCTTCCCCATCCTCTGTTCCTGATGCTCATCCCGTTGCTTCAGCACGCCACAAGGATGTCGGGTCCCATACTTCACGCAGAAGACGATGATGCCCTTGGCCTGCGCGAGCAGCGAGCTCGGGACGACGATCATCACCGACAAGTGACAGGGTTCGATAGCCTGACGGCGGCGCGCTCCGCTCTCCATCGTCCGGGGAGCGAGCGACCTGCCGCAGTTCCCGATCAGGGCCGTAGCCGCGGGAAGACCGGCGACTCGGGGTGAGGACGAGGCCCTATCTGACCGCCGTCGCGTCGAGCGTGTGCACGCCAACGCATTGCGTGTCGACTGGCACCCAAGACAGAGCCCCGGAGACGGTGAGCGAGTCCCCGATCCCGATGTGGCTCCCGTCAGGTTTGCCAAGGCCGTCGGCGTCCGCCACGTAGTCGGACGGCAGATGCCGAAGCCAGTAGAGATCGGTGCCGTTCGCATCCGGCACACGGACGTATAGACAGCCGCCGTCGGCGCCCACGAGTGTTCCGGTGATGGTCGCGGTCCCGTTGGCGCAGCCCGAGACGAGGAGTGTCGCGCAGATCGCGGCACAGGCCGCAAGCCGAAGCCTCTTCACGCCGTCACTCCATCTGGCGCCGTTGGTTCCCGCAGCGTCTCCGTCGAGTTCGGAACGGTCAAGAGTCAAGTGGACGATGCCTGGCACACGGCCATTGCCTCACCCCGCATCTTGTGGGCTGCTGAGACAACGGGATACGGAGGTCCCACCTTTACCAACCGGTGCGTAGCCGCACTGGGGTCCCGGCTCGTGCGGCAAGTGCGGTTGGCAACGCGATTCCGGCAGGACCCTGTTGGATTCGCGCTCGCTTGACCTCCCTGCACAAGATGCTACGATCAGAACGTAGCAATGCGTACACTGGACGAACTTCCAACCGCACTCGGCGTCCGCGTCCTGACCGCCCTGGGCCAGGCGCCTGATGGACTCCGCCTGTCCGCGATCGCCGAAGCGCTCAAGGCCCCTCTGACTTCCGTCGACGCAGCGGTCGGCCGGCTCGTCGCTGCCAGCCTGCTGCAACGCACTTCGGATCGCCGCTACCGGCTCGACGCGACGCCGCAGGTCGACCTGCTCGTGCAACTCGGCCACAGCACGCCGGAAGGCCTGTCCGCCGCCCTGCGCGCCAATCGCCTGGTCCTGTACGCGGGCCGTGACGAGGCCGGCTGGCTCGTCGCGGTGCGTGGTCGGCGTGGCGATCCAGCGTTCGCCAGGCTGCTTGCACTCCGCGGTGCCACCCAGGCGTCGATCGAGCTCGTCGACGCGGACACCCTGCCGCACTCCCAGGCCGTCGCCTACCGGCGCCGAGCGGAGCATGCCGACACGATCACGGGGTCCGCCGCGCGCGCCTTTCCCCGCCCGGCACGCGCCGGACGTGACGCCGGACGCCCGCTTCGTGCCTTGAGCGGAGATCTCCATGCGCCGTCGAGGCGACGGCTCCGTGACATCGCCCGCGAGTACGGGCTGCGCCGGATCGTTGCCTTTGGCTCTGTCGTCCGTTCCGACTTCGACGAGGAGTCGGATGTCGATCTGCTCGTCGAGATGCGCCCCGGTCGGCGACTGGGAATCACCAACCTGACAGCGCTGGAGGACCGGCTCGAAGACGTGTTCGATCGGCGGGTCGAGGTGGTCACTCCGACTGGACTGCTCCCAGAGGTGGTCCAGGCCGCCGAGCGCGAGGGGGTCGTGCTCGTTGGATAGCCTGACCCTGCGCAAGATGATCGACTACGCGGAGACGGCCATCCGCTGGGCCGACAAGGCGGGGGCGGACTGGGCCGAGCACGAGCAGGTGCGAGCGGCTGTGGCCATGTACGTCGGGCAGGTCGGCGAGATCATCAACCAGGAGATCCCGCCCGATGAACAGGCGGCCGCCTACGATCTGTTCGGAGAGCTCGGCGGCTTCCGGAACAAGATCTACCACCACTACTATCGCGGCTTCCGGATCGACGTCCTCGTCGCGACCGTGGAGGACGAACTCCCCGGGAAACTGGCGCGCTGGAAGGCGACGCTCGCCGCGATCGAGGCCGACGAGAGGTCCCGCGGCACCTGACCGCGCCCGGATCGAGCTGGCCGCCGCCGACAAGGACGCCTGTCCCGAACCCCGCCGTGCGCAGAGGGCGCATCGAGGCCGGCAACGGCCCAAGACGGTGGAGCCAGCAGGGGCAGGATCGGATCACCCACTGTCACCCGAACAGCTCCTGCTGGTCGGCGGCCTTTGCGCGCGGGACGCGCTCGGCCTGCCGGTAGGTCGAGTACACCATCGGCGGGAGCTGCGGCTTCTTCCCGTCGAGCAGCTCGCGGATGGTGAGGATCTGGAGGCGGGGGAAGTCGCGGCGCACGGGCCTCGCATCCTCGTCCATGGAGCTGAACAGCTCCCACTCGTAGAGCCCGGCCGTATCGGCCTCCAGGCGCATCTCGCGGGTCGGCTCCTCCAGCGTCACGAACAGGCCAATCGCCGCCTTCTCGCGCTCGCTGGTGCCCTTGAGGTCGCGCACCATGGCGGAGTTGACCCCGCCCGACTTGACGCTGACGAGCACCGACTGCAGCTCGCCATGGCGGCCGGTGAACGTGAGTTTGCCGTCGATGCCCCGGTCGGCCCCCTTCTTCTCGACGCCGCCGACGGGCTTTGCGTCCACGAGGCTGAGCGCCCAGTACTGGAACTGGTAGCGACCGTCGAGGCCTTGCTGGGCGAGCTGGCGAGCGCCCTCGACCTCGGTGGGGCTGCCGATCACCGGTACGGCCTCCAGGGCGAAGCTGTCCTTCAGGCGGGCGCGCATGACGGCGATCGAGAGCCACGTGATGTCGATGCCGATCCACCGGCGGCCGAGCTTCTGGGCGGCGACGAGCGCCGTGCCGCAGCCGCAGAAGGGGTCGAGCACGATGTCGCCGGGGTTGGAGGAGGCGGAGATGATCCGTTCAAGGAGAGCGACTGGC
>JAJYDP010000315.1 GCA_021777365.1 Chloroflexota bacterium
GCCAGGATCCCCACCCTCAGCGTCGGCTCGCGGGCTCCGGCGCCAGCTCGTGGGCGATGCCGTCGGCCCAGGCCTCGATCTCGGCCCAGTCGCGGAAGTCGCCCTCGGGAAAGGCCGCCCGGGCGGCCGGCATCATCAGGACCAGGCGCTCTGTGAACCCGATCGCCTTCATGCGGGGGTCGAAGGCCCCAAAAAAGACTCGATGGTCCCGAGCGTGGATTGCGGCCTGGAGCTCGGGGAGTTCCCTGGGCGCCGAAACGACGCGCAGGTCCTGACCCTCTTTGTCCGTCGCGTCGGTGCCGAGCGGACCGCTGCTGAAGAGCCACACCGGCCGCGTGGCGAGGAGAGCGCGGTTCCGCCCGACGAACTCTGCAGCCTCCTTCATCCAGCGGAACATGTAGGTCGCGCTGCCGATCACGAAGGCGTCGTAGGCCGCGGGGTTGCGGACGGCGTTCACCGGCCGGGCTTCGGCCTCCAGTCCTGCCGTTCGCAGCCTCTCTGCGATCCGCTCCGCGATCCCCGCGGTGGCACCGTGTTTGCTGGCATACGCGACGAGTATCGACATGGTGGTGGTTCCTCCCACAGGTGACAGTTGGGCGGGCGGTGACGGCGTGGAGGCCGCAGGCGCGCGTCAGCCCCGTGGCAGCTGGATCAGGCCGCGCTCGAGGGCGGTCGTGACGGCGGACGTCCGATCGGCGACGCCGAGCTTCTCGAAGATGTGGAGCAGGTGGGTCTTGACGGTCGCCTCGCTGAGCCGCAGGTCGCGGGCGATCTCGCGGTTGGAGGCGCCTCTCGCCACGAGGCGGACGACCTCGAGCTCGCGGCCTGTGAGCGGTTCGGGGGTCCGGGCGGCATCGCTCCCCAGACGGTGGACGAGGCGGGCCGCGACGGTCGGCGCGAGCGGCGAGCCACCGCGTACGGCGCTGCGGACGGACGCGAACAGCGTGTCGCGCTCGGCGTCCTTCAACAGGTAGCCGGTGGCTCCAGCCTCGATGGCGGCGAGGATCTGCGCATCGGAGTCGTAGGTGGTCAGGACGAGGACCGGGGGCGGCTGCGGCAGCGCGCGGATGCGGCGGATCGCCTCGACGCCGTCCATGACCGGCATCTGGAGGTCCATGAGGACGATGTCAGGCCGCTCCCGAACGACCGACTCGACGGCGGCGGCGCCGTCGGCGGCCTCGGCGACCACGTCGAATCCGGCCTCGGTCTCGAACAGGTGCCGCAGGCCGGTCCGGACGACGGGGTGGTCGTCCACGATGAGCAGGCGGATCGGGCTCATCGGGCGGGCCTCCCCGGCTCGGGCGATGTGCCGGCCGGGCCGGCGGCGGCAGACGCTGTCACCGGCGCAGGCGCTTCGATGGCCGGAAGCGTCACCGCGACCGCCGTCCCCTCGCCAGGAGCGCTCTCGATCGCGAGCCGGCCTCCGAGACCCTCGACGCGCTCACGCATGCCGAGCAGCCCCATGCCCCCGGATCGGCTGGCCGCCGCCGGATCGAACCCGCGGCCGTCGTCGGCGACGTCGAGGCTCACCTCGTCCGCGAAATACGTGAGAGTCACCGCGACGTGCGAGGCCGCGGCATGGCGCCGCGCGTTGGCGAGGGCCTCCTGCGCCGCACGCAGCAGCGTGACCTCGACCTCCGGGTGGAGCGCTCGCGGCTGTCCTGAGATCGTCACCTCGACCTCAGGGCCGCCGGCGGCGCCGGCTGCGGCGGCCACCCTCTCGATCGCGGCCGGGAGTCCGGCGGTCGCGATCGTCTCGGGGCGGAGCGCCCAGACGAGCGTTCGCGCGTCGGCCAGGCTCGCCCGCGCGACCTCCTCGGCAGCTCTCACATCGCGACGGGCGCGTTCCGCGTCCGCGTCGAGGCACGCGTCGGCGGCTTCGAGGTGGGTGACGACGGAGGCGAACCCCTGCGCCAGGGTGTCGTGGATCTCACGGGCGAGGCGAGCCCGTTCTTCGGCCACGGCCGCCTCGCGCTCGGCTGCCGCGAGCTCGCGGCGTGCCGCCTGCAACTGCTCGATCAGCGCCCGGCGCTCCATGCTCTGGCTGATGGTCTCGCGCACCCACACGGCCATCGCGATGATCATGAGCGCGGCCAGGAGGCTGGCGAACATGCCTGGCAGCGCCGCGGCGAGATCGCCGGCCGCTCGGATCAGGATCACGAGGGCCGTGATCGCGCCGATGTACAGGCCGCCGGCGATGGACCAGCGGATCGGCAGCGAGAAGACGATCTGCGGGTAGACCACGAGCTGAAGGACGGCGAACGACGGCGAGATGCTCACGAGCGCGGTGTAGACCGCGAGCTGGAAGACACCATGCACGGCCAGGGTCCGCGGCGAGTATCCCCAGATCGGACGCCGCACCCACATGATCCAGAAGGCGACCGTGAGAGCGGCGATCCCGGCAAGGGCCGCCGGGCCGCGCCACCCGCCCGGATCGTCCCTCGGGTACGCTGTCACGAGGGCAACGGCCAGCACGACGAACCCGTAGATCCGCATGAGCGGCAGGGAGCGGAACCAGGGCTCCTCGGTCTCGTCGACGCCCTGGCTCACGACCAACTCGCCCCAGGCGGCGTCGTAGTAATCCCCGCGCGTGGCGCCGGCGGCGCTCGCGGCGGGCGGCGGCAGGTCGGGCGGTCGCACCGCGGACAGCTCCTCGTTCGGTCGACGAAGGCCCATTGTCACGGTCACCGGAACGTGGCCCCAGTGCCGGAGGGCAGCATTCGCGCCGCGGTGCCGCCCGCCGCGGCCTCGCATGCGGGCCGCGCCACCTCGCCCTCGATGGTGATGCGAGGCAGCCAGCGCAGGAACGGTGGCATCCACCAGTTCCAGTCGCCGAGCAGGCGCATCGTCGCCGGCAGCAGGACGGTCCGGACGATCGTCGCGTCGACGAGGACGGCGACCCCGAGGCCGAGGCCCAGCTGGCGGGCAATCCCCAGTGGCAGGGTCAGGAAGACGGCGAAGACGACGACCATGATCGCGGCGGCGCTCGTCACGGTTCCGGCGGTGAGGGTGATCCCACGCGCGACCGCCTCGTGCGAATCGGCGCCCTGGTCGAAGGCCTCCTTGATGCGCGAGAGGATGAAGACCTCGTAGTCCATCGAGAGCCCGAAGAGGACGGTGAAGACGAAGATCGGGATGAAGTGGGTGACCTCGGTCGGCCGGATGTCGAGCACCGACCCCAGCCAGCCGTCCTGGAAGACGAGCACGAGCGCGCCGAACGCCGCGCCCGTGGCGAGCAGGTTGAGCAGGATCGCCTTGAGCGGGATGGCGATCGAATGGAAGACCAGGAGCAGCAGGACGAACGAGAGGCCGAGCACGAAGACGAAGATGCGGCCCATACCGTCGGTGTAGATCTGGGTCTGGTCGAGGCTGACCGCGGCGCTCCCACCCACGGACGCCGTGACGCCAGGCAGTCCGCCGAAGACCCCCGGTACGACCTCTGAACGCACCCGGCGGACGATCTGCCAGTTCGCGGGGTCGTTCGCCGTGCCGGCCATCAGGACCGAGACGGACGACACGGTGCCGTCCTTCGAGACGGACAGCCGTGCCGGGCCGGAGAGGCCCTTCACCGCGAGGAGCGCCGGCTCGAGCCGGTCGAGTGCCGCCCGTGTCGCAGGCTCGTCGGCGTGCGTGACGGCCACGTCGAGGGTGAGGAGCGTGCCCTGCGGCCAGTGCGCCCGGAGCGCCTCGACGGCCTGGACTCCGTCGACGGTGTCCGGGATCACGGAGATGTCCGGCTCGCCGAGGCGAAGCTGGGTGACCGGCGACGCGAGTGCAAGGAGCACGGTTGTGGCGGCCAGCGCAGCGACGATCGGGCGGTTCATGACGGCGCGGACGACCCGGGCCCACGCGCCGCCATCGCTGCCCGTGCGTGCGAGGACGGGGATCGCCCCCCGGTTCACCCTGTCGCCGAGGATCGAGAGGACGGCCGGCAGGAAGACAAGGCTGCCGAGCACCGAGACGAGGATGACCGCGATCGTTCCGATCGCCATCGTCTGGAAGACCGCGACCGGGACCAGGAAGAGCCCGGCCAGCGAGATCATCACGGCGATGCCGCTGAAGAAGACGGCCCGCCCCGCGGTCGAGCTCGCCACCTCGATCGCCGCGAGCCTCTCTCGCCCGGCCCGCCGCTCGGAGCGGAACCGGGTGATCATGAAGAGGGAGTAGTCGATCGCGACGGCGAGGCCGATGAGCACGATCACCTGGCTCGCATAGGGGCTGACCGGCGTGATCGCCTGGCTGAAGATCCCGACGATGCCGAAGGCCCCGAGCAGCGCGCTGATCGCGAGGATCAGCGGCACGCAGGCTGACACGAGCGCGCCGAAGGCGATGAGCAGGATGAGGAAGGTCGCCGGGAGCGTGATCCTGAGGGCTCCGTCGAGATCGCGGTTGATCTCCGCGGCCACCTGGTCGTTGAGGAGCGTGGTCCCGTAGGCGTGGATCTGGTAGGCCGGGAGCTCGGCCTGGAGCGTGGCGATGACCGGCGCGAGGGCTCTCGTCTTCGCCTCGAGCGTGGCGGCGTCGCCCTCGATCTGGCCGACGATCCGGACACTCGTGAGGTCCGGCGCAAGGAGGCCGGCCGTCGGAGGCGCCGAGTAGGGATCGGTGAGCCCGCTCAGGGCCTGATCGGGTGTGCCATCGAGGCTGGCCGTGACGGCTCCGAGCCGGGCGACGATGGTCGCGACCGTGGTTCGGACGGCGGGATCGGTCACCTTGAGTGACGGGCTCGTGACGACGACGTCGAGCTCGTCCGGGAGCGACCCCGCCCCTCCCGGTCGCATCGCCGCGGTGGCCCGTCCCGACTCGGTCTGCGACAGCTCGCTGCCGCTCGTGGCGCTGACGGCCTTGATCCCACCAAGGCTCTGGCTCGCCGCGAAAAGGCCGATCGTGACGGCGAACCAGGCGAGCATCACCGGCCAGCGGTGGCGGGCGCTCCAGAGCGCCACGCGGACGGTCCAGGGCCGCGGCGATCCGATCGCGCGGCGCGAGCCTGGACGCAGGGCGATCCTGGGCAGAGATCGATCCATCGGAATGTCGTCCCCAGTTCCGTCGACGGGCCGCTTCTGGGCCCCGATCGCGAGTCAGGCGCTCGCGCTGTTCTCGACTGTCCACGAGTGTGGGAACGAGGCCCGCGATCTCCCAGCGGGTAGTCGGTGGAGCGGGGCATCCGCCAGTCGGCGGGCCGTGGTCAACCGTTCGGTGGACGCGCGTCCGGGTGCCCTGGCCGGCGGCACAGAGCTCGCGATCACTCTCCGACGATCTGGAGTCGGACCGTCCGCTCACGGGCGCGAACCTGGTCGAAGTCCGCGAAGTAGATTCGCCCGAAGTCGCCGAGCATCATCGCGCCGTCCACCACCGGCACGGTCTGCGAGCGTCCAAGGATGACCGACCTGAGATGGGCGTCGGTGTTCAGGGACCAGGACGGGTGCTCATCGCGGCCCGCTGCGGCCGCGATGTGTTTCGGTCCGGGATGTCGATACTGTCCCTCTGTCCGGCAGGTGGGAACGAGACCCTCGAGGATCGTCACCAGATCCTGCATCAACAGCTCGGTACCCCAGTAGTCGACGTCGTCCGACGCTTCCTGGATCAGCACGCTGCAGGTCGTGTGCTGTGAGAACACCACGAGGATTCCGTTCTTGACGCCAGACCGTGCGAGCGCGTCCTCGACCTGCGGCGTCACGTCGTGGAAGGTTGGACGTCGGTCTGACTGGACCGTGAACGAAGCGTGGCAGACTGACATCGACCCACCCTCCCTCAATGCGTGCGATCCCATGCTTCCCGCACGGATCTGATCATCTCCTCGAGCATGGCCTGCGGATCGCTGGCGGTGAAGATCGCGCTGCTCGAGCCGGTCCCCTGGGCTCCCGCCGCCACGACGTCGTAGACGTCCTGGGCGCCGGTAATGCCCGCTCCATGGAGTACGCGGATCTCGGGGTTCACGTGCCAGATCGCCTCGTTCGCTGCCGCAATCGCCTGATGGCCGCCGCAATCGCGTCTGCCGCCTGCGATCAGGACGGGAGCCTCCACGATGATCACGTTTGGCCCCAGCTCGGCAATCGAGGCCGCGTCTCGAGCGTCATCCGCGCAGACCATGGTGGCGAGCCCAACCTCATCGGCGCGGCGGATCGT
>JAJYDP010000316.1 GCA_021777365.1 Chloroflexota bacterium
GAGGAGTGCGAGGGCAAGCGATTCGGTGCCAGCGTGCTGGAGTACAAGCTCGCCGGCCGGGACATCAGCGAGGTGCTCGCGATGACGGTCGACGAGGCGCTGGAGTTCTTCGGCAGTGGGGCCGCCAGAACGCCAGCCGCCCGGGCGATCCTCGACCGGATGGCCGACGTCGGGCTGGGGTACCTGCGCCTCGGCCAGCCGCTCACCACGCTGTCCGGTGGCGAGCGGCAGCGGCTCAAGCTGGCCATCCAGATGGCCACCGACGGTGGCATCTACGTGCTCGACGAGCCGACCTCGGGCCTCCATCTCGCGGACGTCGAGCACCTGCTCCGGCTGCTCGACCGGCTGGTGGACGCGGGCAAGTCGGTGATCGTCATCGAGCACCATCTCGCGGTGATGGCGCACGCCGACTGGATCATCGACCTCGGCCCCGGCGCGGGGCACGATGGGGGGCGGGTCGTCTTTGCCGGCCTGCCCGCGGACCTGGTCGCCGCCCGGAGCACCCTCACCGGCCAGCACCTCGCCGAGTACGTCGGCTGACGCACCGCACCAGCGGTCCCTCCACTGGGGATCTCGTGCGTCGGCCGGTCGCGCGCGGCGACTGCGCGGGCGCACCGACGGCCTGGCTCAGCCCTCGGGTCGTCATCGCCGACGCCCGCGTCTGCGCATTGGCACGATCTGCTGGCGACCGGGGCGGCTGTCCGACCCACGTGCCGGCCGGGCGCGCGATCATCTCGATGGCCGCACGTGGGAATGACGTGGCGGAATCACGGTGGGGCCGAATCAGGCCATCATTCCCACGCACGAACGGTATCGTGGCGTGCATGAGCATCCAGCCCCACACGTTCTACCCGGATCTGCTGGCCGAAGCCATCGTGCCGAAGCGCGGCATCCACAGCCAGACCCTGTCCGACGATGCTGGCGTCGAACTCATTCTCTTCGGGTTTGCCCCCGGCGAGGCGCTGTCCAAGCACACGTCCGCACGACCGGCGATCATCCACATCCTGTCCGGCGAGGCCGATCTCACCGCGGGTGGGGAAGCGCACGAGGCACGACCCGGCACCTGGTTGCGTATGCCGGCCGGCCTGGCGCACAGCGTGCGCGCACGGACACCGCTGGTCATGGCGCTCTACCTCCTCCCGGCCGCCATTGGGGAACGCGGCGCATGACCACCTGACCCGCCGCGCGCGTCGACGCGCCCGCGATGCACGCTGCCGCCACCGGCGATGGCGATCGCGGGATCGTCGTGTCGGTGGACCTTCAGCCGCGGATCGCGTGGTCGCGGAGACCTCGCCCGAACAGCCCGTCGCCCTCTTGCATTCCCCGCTCCCGGTGGCAGGCTTGGCGGCGTCAGGCCACCCCCGGCCGGCAGCGCAGAGGCATCCCAATGACCGATCAGCAGAGCGGGCCCGGCGAGGTCCGCCCCAACACCCTGCGGGACCAGCGGGCCCCCAACACGTTCCGGGCCGCGCCCGCGCCCGGGGCACCTGGCAGCCGGCAGGCGCTGAACCGCGGCGGCGGGAACATGGCGCCCCTGGGCCGTGTCGCCCGGTCGCAGGGCTCGCTCTGGGTGTACCTGGTCGTGGCCGTGCTCGCGGTCCTGGTCATCCTGTACCTGCTGCAGGGGGCGCCATAGTCGCCCAGGTCCTTGTCTCTCCGCCGGCCAGGCACGCACGCGGAATGACTCAGCGCGGCTGCGTGCGTCGGGAGCGGCGCGAGACCGGGTGGTCCTGAGCCGTCAGCGCCGGCGCTGTAGATCGACGATGGCGCCCACGATCAGCCCCGCCACCACACCCAGACCAACCATCGGCACGAAGTCGGCGGAGAGAAGCAGTCCGAAGAGCAGACCCATCGCCGCTCCGATCGCCATGCCGCTCCCGGCGAGCATCCCGCGGTGTGGCCGGCTCGGTAGTGTCATGGGAGGCCTCCGTTGGTGGCGTCGATCGCCTGGCTCAAGCGTCCCCTGGCGGGGCTGACCGTGGCGTCGCGCCCGCCGAGCATGGCGTGCGGAGACGGCGGCTGCCAGTGCCACAAGGGCTGTGGCTCACACCCGATGTGCGTCCCGTCTGACCAGGCGCCACTCGACGCGCTCGACGCGCGTTCACATTGCTGACATGGCGGCCTGACGGCGACGGGTGTCCCTCATGCCGCAGGCGTGGCCGGTGGCGGGGGCGGGACAACTCCCCACTGGCTTGCCGCAGCAGCGTGCCAGGGCGATGGCCAGGGGCAGCTCGGGCGGCCGCCCGTACGCCTTCGACACGGGTCCCATTCAGGCAGCTCCTCCAGGTCGATCTGGGCCATCTGGCGCGCAGTTACGAGTGACGTAGCCCTTCGATGAAGATGCGGATCATGCGTTCGTTGAGGTGCGGATCCTCTCCCCGAATGGGCTGACACATGAGCGCGACGGTGAGCAGAACGTCCCTGGCCGTGACGTCCGCCCGGACGTGGCCGCTGGCTCTCGCCGCCCCGAGGAGTCCGTCGAGGGCGGGTTCGAGGTGTTCCATGAAGTAGCGCGGGAGGTCGTCGAACGCCGGGTCGCCCGAGTGCAGAGCTGTGGCGAGTCCGCGCTTGGTGCCGACGAACTCGGTGAACCGTCCGATCCACGTGGTGAGGGCTTCCCACGGCGCCTGCTCCGCACTGAGGGCCGTCGCTGCGCTGGCGCACGCGTCGATCTCGTGCTGGAGTACGGCGACGATCAGGTCGGAGCGGCGAGGGAAATGCCGGTAGAGGGTCCCGACGCCGACGCCCGCGAGGTCGGTGATCTCCTTCGCCGGCGCGTCCACGCCCGAGCGTGCGAAGACCGTCGTGGCGGCCTTGAGCAGCGCAGCGACATTCCGTGTCGCGTCAACGCGCTGGCGGCGCGCCGCGACCCCCTTCGACCCTGCCGACTGGATCGCCGAGTCGGCATCGGTGGGTCCCATCACTCTCCTATTGCGTAACGGAACGATATTCCGTATATTACCGGAAGAGCATTCCGGTTGGATAAGGATACGCCACCGGGGAACGCACGACGGGAGACTCAATGCAGTACCGAACTCTTGGCAGAACCGGCATCAAGGTCACCCCGTACGGACTCGGCGCGCTCATGTTCGCCACGCAGGTCGGCAACCCGGACCCCGAGGACTCGATCCGGATCATCCACAAGGCGCTCGACGCAGGCATCAACCTCATCGACACCGCTGACGCGTACGGAGACTCAGAGGAGGTTGTCGGTCGGGCACTCAAGGGCCGCCGTGACAACGTGGTCCTCACGACGAAGGTCAGCCGTCCCATGGGTACCGATCCGAACCAGCAGGGTGCCTCCCGGCGGTGGATCCTCACGGCAGTCGAGAACTCGCTGCGCCGCCTCCAGACCGACCACATCGACGTGTATCAGATCCAGCGCCCGGATCCCGACACGGATATCGAGGAAACGCTGTCGGCGATGACAGATCTCGTCCGCAGCGGCAAGGTGCGAGTGATCGGAACCTCGACGATGCCGGCGTCGGACATCGTGGAGGCCCAGTGGGTCGCCGAACGGCGCGGCCTGGAGCGGTTCCGCACCGAGCAGCCGCCGTACTCGATCCTCAACCGCAGCATCGAGCGCGAGGTGCTCCCGGTCGCGCAGCGATACGGGATGGGCATCCTGGTCTGGGGCCCGCTCGGGCAGGGCATGCTCACCGGACGAGTTCGCCGCGGACAGGACACCGACGTACGCCGCGCGAGGTTCCACAAGGCGTTCAGCGATGAGCGGCGCCTCGACGCGGTGGAGCGGTTGATCCCGCTCGCCGAAGCAGCGGGACTGACGATGCCCCACCTCGCGATGGCGTTCGCGATCTCGCACCCGGGTGTCACGAGCGCCCTCCTCGGTGCCCGCACCATGGAGCAGCTCGACGACCTTCTCGCCGGGGTGGATGTCGTCCTTTCCGACGAGGTCCTCGACCGGATCGATGAGATCGTCCCGCCCGGGACCGACATCGGCACGCTCGACCAGGCCTACGTGCCGCCGGCACTGCAGGAGACCGGCCTGCGCCGCCGCCCACTCCAGGAGCGTTCAGCGGCCTGAACCAGGCGCCGATGGCCGGCCGTGGCCCGGGCGACGACACGGGTGCGAGGTCGCCCGCGGTCGGTGTTCGAGGCCGCCTCGGACCACAAGCCCCTCTTTCCGGGACGGCCAGGAGAGGCGCCCTTTCGGACCGGGGTGCTCCACGTGGTGAGCCGGCTGGGATTCGAACCCAGGACACGAGGGTTAAAAGCCCCCTGCTCTGACCGCTGAGCTACCGGCCCGGACAACAGCGTAGCGGTGGCGACGCGGAGGCGTGAAGCGGGCCCGGTACCCGCATCCGGCGCTCGCCCGCGCGCGTGGCCGGCACGTCCCCAGGACGCGGCACTACGTCCACGGGACACTGCCACGTACGTCCACGGGACGCCGCCACGCGGACTACCATCTGCGGTGCCAGGGAGGTGGCGGTCCGGGTTCGGGGAGGAGGCGCTGGTGGGATCGAGGCGGCTCGTGCTCGTCGTGGACGACGAGCCGTGGGTCGGCAAGCTCGTCGCCGCGGCGCTCGCCGACCAAGGGTTCGACGTCGAGACCGCCGCGGGCGGAGAGGCCGCGCTCGCGACGTTCGAGCTCCTGAAGCCCGACCTGGTGCTGCTCGACGTCCTGATGCCCGGCATGGACGGCCTGACCGTGCTCCGCCGCATCCGCGCGATCTCGCCGGTGCCGGTGATCCTGCTGACGGCGAAGGGCACGCCGGGCGACATCGCCGGCGGCCTCGACCTCGGCGCGGACGATTACATCGCGAAGCCCTTCCACCCGGACGAGGTGGGAGCACGGATCCGTGCCGTCCTGCGGCGGACGCCCTCCGGTCCGGCACGCGTGGTCCACGTGGCTGACATCGACATCGATCTCGGACGCAGGACGGTCGCGCGCGGCGGTGAGCGCATCTCGCTGACCCGTACCGAGTGGCTGCTGCTGCAGGAACTGGCCGCCCACACCGACCGCGTGGTCCTCCACACGCAGCTGCTGACCGCAGTGTGGGGGCCGCAGTATCGCAGCGAGTTCAACTACCTCCGGATCTGGATCAGCCGGCTGCGGCGCAAGCTCGGCGTGCCGGTCGGGTCGAGCGGACCCATTCGGACGTTCCAGGGGATCGGCTACCTGCTGGACACCCACTGGACGGGGGAACCGGATGGCGGGCCCGAGGGTGGCTCCGAGCTTCCCCCCGGGGCGTCCGTCGAGGCGTCCCCGGACGCGGGCTCCCCGGACGGCGACGCGGATCCCGAGCCGGTCGAGGTCGGTCGAACCGAGGACTGAGCCCGGCCGGCGGGCCGCGGGTCGCGGTTGCCCCGCACGTCGCGGTTGCCCCGCACCATGACGCCGTCCACCACCCGGCGGAAGACCCGCTCGTAGGCGTCGACCATGCGGTCGGCCGAGAAGCGAGCCAGCGCGCGTTCGCGGATGCGGACGCGGTCCAGCGACCGGATCCGGTCCACGGCCAGCGACGCCTCGGTCACGTCGTCGACCAGGAACCCGTCCACGCCGTGCTCGATGATCTCGGGCAGGGCGCCGGCCTTGCGCCCGATCACCGGGGTCCCGGCCGCCAGCGACTCGATCGCCACCAGCCCGAACGGCTCCGGCCACGCGCCGAGCATGAGCGTGGCCAGCGCACCGGCGTGGAGCGCGTCGCGCTGGGGCGGTTCGATCTCGCCGAGATACTCGGCCACACCCTCGCGAACCGCCGGCTCGAGGACCTCCCGGTACATGGCCTGCTCGTCCGGCCGGCGCTTCTTCGCGGCGATTCGAAGCGGAAGACCCACCTGGCGCGCCAGGTGGATGGCCTCCCCGACCCCCTTCTCGGGCGACACGCGACCGACCAGCGCGAGGTAGGCCCCCGGCTGGTCGCTGTGGGGCATCGACTCCAGGGGCAGGCCGTGATGGACCGTGGCCAGCCAGTTCGCCTGCGGATACCAGCGCCGCTGGTTGTCGCTCACGGACACGAGCGGAACCTCCGCGAACTCCGCGATGAGCTCGGGCAGACCGGGCAGATCGAGCCGGCCGTGCAGCGTGGTGACCACCGGGGTCGGGCAGTCGCGCGCGAACTGGAACCCGTATGCCTCGAGGTGCGAGTGGATCACGTCGAACCGCTC